>NZ_JBPCOU010000019.1:0-57551 GCF_050999895.1 Methyloceanibacter sp.
CGGGACCGGTAAAGATCTCGGTGTCATGCGTTGAGATTGGACCAGGTCCAAGTCTTGGGAGGAAGTAGCTCCAGGCGCACCCAATTTGCAGTAGCACATAGGCGCAGCCGCTCTCTGGCCAGAAATTCGAGGTACATCGCTGACTAGCGACTCTCGTCGGCCGGAGAGATAAAGAGACGCGTTACTGAAGCAAGGTCAAAACGACTTTGCTTTTTTTTGGCTAGAATCATGATTTTAGAAGACGAAGGGCGTCATTGCACACGGTCAAAACGCGGCAGGAACGGAATGTCGTCGAGCGTGATCGCGTGATGGACGACGATTGCATACACGCCGGCAAAGACAATGCTGGCGATCACCGTCGTCGCGAGCATTTTCGGTAGCAACTTCGGCAGGTGCGGCGCGCTCGCCACGGTTCCCGGCGCGACCTCGCCCTCCTCCTCCTGAGTCCGGACGCCGATCGGCAACATGGCGAAAAGAACGATCCACCAGATGACGAAGTAGATGGCGACGCCAAAGGCGATCGTCATGTTTAAGCCTGTTCCAGTTCAACCAGGGTGCCGCAGAAATCCTTGGGATGCAGGAAGAGCACCGGCTTGCCATGGGCCCCGATCTTCGGGTCACCTTTGCCGAGAACGCGCGCCCCTTTGGCCACGAGGCGATCCCGCGCTTCCATGATGTCCGGCACCTCGTAGCAAAGATGATGAATGCCACCGTTGGGATTGCGCTCGAGAAAGCTGGCTATCGGCGATCCCTCGCCGAGAAGTCCTAGAAGCTCGATCTTGGTATTGGGAAGCTCGATGAAGACCGTGGTCACCCCATGTTCGGGCTGGTCGACCTCTTCCGATACTTGGGCGCCGAGCGTATCGCGATAGATTGCGGTCGCCGCCTTTAGATCCGGCACGGCGATGGCGACATGGTTCAAACGGCCGATCATCTACTAATCCTCGCTTCGCACTGAACGTGTTCTAATATGCTTCCATGTCCCGCGCTACTTGAGCGGCTTGCTGATGCGCTATCGCTTCGCTACTTGAGCGCTAAAGCACCGTCAACAAGACCGAGCACATCGGCTTCTTGCCCCAAGCCTGGTTGATAGCGGCTCGGACGCTGCGGCGCACCGCCTCGCAGACCGTCGCTTGATCCTTACGCCGTGGGCGGGGGATGCTTTCGATCGTGCCAATCACCGCGTCACGCGCAATCGTCGCCAAGGGCGTTCCCTCGCGGTCGGTCGCAGGCAAACCGGTGAGCGTAACCTCGGGATCTGCGAGAAGCAGGCCCTTATGCGACAGCACCAATGACACGGCGACCGTCCCGGCAAAGCTCAGCTTCCTTCGATCCCGCACCTGACCCTCGTCGGCCCGCGTGAGTATCGCGCCGTCGCGATAAATGCGTCCCACGGGCACGTCGTCGATGATCTTGGCAGGCTCCGGCAGCAGCCGCACCATGGTGCCGTTGCGGGCACGCACCACCTGCTTTATGCCGAGCCGTTCGGCGAGCTTGGCATGAGCTTCCAAATGGCGGCCTTCGCCATGCATCGGCACCGCGATGCGCGGCTTGGTCCAGGCGTAAAGCTGCTTCAATTCCCCGCGGCGGGGATGGCCGGAGACATGCACAGCCGCATTCTGATCGGTGATGACCTCGATGGTCTTGTCCGCCAGCGCATTTTGCACCCGCCCGACGGCCTTCTCGTTGCCGGGAATCGTGCGGGAGGAGAAGATCACCCGGTCGCCGGGATCGAGCTCAACATTGGGATGCTCGCCGGCGGCGATGCGCGACATGGCGGCGCGCGCTTCGCCCTGGCTCCCGGTGCAGAGCGCAACGACATTGCTCGGACGCAAACGGTCAAAGGCGGTCTCCTCAAGAAACGGCAGGTCGGGATCGAGATAGCCCGTCGCCTGGGCCGCCTCGATGACGCGATACATGGCGCGCCCCACGACCACGAGCTCCCGCCTTGCGGCGGTTGCGGCATCGGCGACTGAGCGAATGCGGGCAACGTTTGAGGCAAAGGTCGTCACCGCGACACGCTGCGGCGCCTCGCGGATCAAGCGTGCGAGCGTGACGGCAACGTCGGCCTCGGAGGGAGACACGCCTTCACGCACCGCATTCGTAGAGTCGCAGATGAGCGCCGCGAGCCCTTCCTCGCCTAAAGCGCGGAGGCGCGGCTCGTCTGTCGGGGCGCTCGTCAAAGGATTCGCATCAAGCTTCCAGTCGCCGCTATGGAGGACCGTGCCGAGCGGCGTCTTGATAATCACCGCCGACGGTTCTGGAATCGAGTGCGACATGCTCACGAGCTCGATCTCGAAGGGACCGATCGTCCGGTGGCTGCCCATGGCGACGATCTCCAGAGGCAGATTTTTGCTAGGCCCGTTCTCGGAAAGCTTCAAGGAGAGCATGGCCGCCGTAAACGGCGTGGCATATATGGTGACATCGCCCAGCCTGGGCCAGAGATCGGCGACCGCGCCGAAATGATCCTCATGGGCGTGGGTCAGGAGGAGGCCGACGATGTTCTGACGTTCGCCTTCCAGGAAACTGATGTCGGGGAGGATGACATCGATCCCGGGCTCATAGTCGCCGCCAAAGGTGATGCCCATATCAACGATCAGCCACTCCCGGTCTGATGGCGGACCGTAGCCGTAAAGATAGAGATTCATGCCAATCTCGCCGACGCCGCCGAGCGGGACGAAGACGAGTTCGGGGTCGTTGCGATTTCGTTTTGCGGACATGGATGGCGGCTATCGAGGTTCAGTGACCAGAAAAGAAGACGTCGCCGGCCGTGACGCGGCGTTCCGAACCGTCGGGCGTCAGCAGACGCAGGGCACCATTTGCATCAAGGCCCGCATATGCGCCTTCTATCTCCGCATCGTTCAGCCTGACGCGCAGGGGCCGTCCCGTGGGGCCCGCGCGATCGAGCCAAGCGCGGCGGACGGTCGGAAACCCCGCGCCGTCCCCCCAGCGGGTGAGCCATGCATCCGTCGTCTCAGCGAGTGCCTCCAGGGCGGCGGCGGGCGTGACGTCGACGCCATGCGCGGCGAGGCTCGTTGCCGGCTTCGGTACGTCGTGCGGATGGCTCGCGAGATTGATCCCGGTGCCGATCACCACGACGGAGCGCGTGTCAGATGGAGCGCAGGCATTTTCCAGCAACATGCCGGCAAGCTTGGCCCCTCCGAGCAAGATATCGTTCGGCCATTTCAATATCAGGTTAGACTGATTTTCGGGGCCGAGGAGCTTGGACACGGTGTCGTAGGCGACGACGCCGGCAAGCAGCGCGAGCTGGGCTGCCGTGCGCAGAGGACAATTGATGACGACCAGGAGACTGGCAAAGAGATTTCCCTGGCGGGACTGCCACTCCCGTCCCGCCCGCCCGCGGCCATGCGACTGCCGTGCCGACCAGATCCACAGCGGGCCGGGCTCGCCGGCGGCGGCGCGCCGGCTCGCCTCGGCATTAGTGGAGTCCGTCGTCTCCAGCCGCAGGAGCCGATATCCGCTAGGAACTTTTGCCGAGAGAGAGGAGAGTCCTGCCATTAAAACAGAGACTTGGCCGCGGCCCCGGCGGCGGTCACCAGCGGTGCGGGATAGACGAAATAAAGCAGCGTGAAGAGCCCGCTCACACCAAGGACAGCAACAAGAGATGCGGGCATCGGTTCGAAGCGTTCGGCTGGGGCGTCGAAATACATGAGTTTGACGATGCGCAAATAATAATAGGCCCCCACCACGCTCAGGAGCACGCCGATAACGGCGAGTGCATAAAGACCGGCCTGGATGGCGGCGAGGAACACGTAGAACTTAGCAAAGAAGCCCGCAAGGGGCGGAATGCCGGCGAGCGAGAAGAGGAGCATCGCAAGCATGAAGGCCATCAGCGGTTGGGTCCGCGAGAGGCCCGCGAGCTGCTCGATGTCATCAACCAGGCGCCCGCCGCGCCGCATGGCGAGAATGCATGCGAAGGTACCGAGCGTCATGGCGAGATAGATGGCCATATAGACGATGAGGCCTTGAACGCCCTCTTCGCTCCCGGCTGCGAGGCCGATTAGGGCGTAGCCGACATGACCGATCGAACTATAGGCCATCAGCCGCTTGATATTGCGCTGACCGATGGCGGCGAAGGAGCCGAGCGCCATGGATGCGATCGCCAGGAAGGTGACGATCTGTTGCCACTCGTCGGTCACTGACGGAAAGGCCGTGACGAGGACGCGCACGGTGAGCGCCATGGCGGCAAGCTTGGGTGCGGCGGCAAAGAACGCGGTCACGGGTGTCGGGGCACCCTGGTAGACGTCCGGCGTCCACATATGGAAGGGCACGGCCGAAATCTTGAAGGCAAAGCCTGCCATCAAAAACACAAGGCCGAAAACTAGTCCCAGATTGGTGCCGGACGGCTGGACCGCGGCGGCAATGGTGGCGAAGTCGGTCGAACCAGTGAAGCCGTAGACCAGCGATGCGCCGTAAAGCAGCATGCCCGAGGACAGTGCGCCGAGGACGAAATATTTGAGCCCCGCCTCGCCCGACAGTACCGAGTCGCGCCGGAAGGATGCGATCACGTAAAGCGACAGGCTTTGCAGTTCCAGTCCGACATAGAGCGCGATGAGATCGTTGGCGGAGATCATCATCATCATGCCCGTGGATGCGAGCAGGACGAGAACGGGATATTCGAATTTGAGCCCGCCGGCGTTCCGCCAATAGTCGCCAGACATCAGAAGCGCTGCCGCAGCGCCGGTGAGGGTCAGAAGCTTCATGACACGGGCAAACGGATCGACGATGAAGCTGTCATAAAACAGGGTTTGCGTATCGCTTCCGCCAGCCACCGAGATGCCGGCCGCAACGAGAACGCCGATTGCCAGCCAGAGCACGACATCGCCCTGGCGCCGCGGCATGAAGACCCCGAGCATAAGCAAGGCCATGGCGCCGATCGCAAGGATCAGCTCCGGCAAGGCCGCCTGCAGATCGGTGAAATCGTTCACGAGTGTCTCCAGCTAGGGCGCAAGCGCGAAGCGCGCTTGTTCGGCGGCGGCAAGCGCCGCCTCGTAATTCTTGATCAGAGCTTCGACCGATGTCGTAGTGGCATCGAGAATAGGGCCTGGGTAGAAGCCGAAAAAGATGGTGAGGAAAACGAGCGGCGTCATCACCGCGACCTCACGCCAGCTGAGATCCTTGATGAATTTGAGGCTCGGTTTCTCCAGCTTGCCAAACATCATGCGGCGATAGAGCCACAGCGCATAAGCCGCTGACAGGATTATGCCGGTGGTCGCGAGAAACGCGACCCATGTGTTGACGCGGAAGGCGCCTGCGAGACTTAGGAATTCACCGACAAAGCCGCTCGTACCGGGCAGCCCCACATTGGCGAGCGTGAACACGAGAAAGCAGAACGCATAGAGCGGCATGCGGTCGGCCAGTCCTCCATAGGCAGCAATTTCGCGGGTGTGCATGCGGTCGTAGACGACGCCGACGCAGAGGAAGAGCGCGGCGGAGACAATGCCGTGGGACAGCATCTGAAAAATGCCGCCCTGCAAACCCTGCATGGTGAGCGTGAATACACCGATCGTCACGAAGCCCATATGCGCAACCGAGGAATAGGCGACTAGCTTCTTGACGTCCTGCTGCGCGAGCGCGACCAAGGATGAGTAGATGATGGCGACGACCGACAACGCAAAGATCAGCGGAGCGAACTCCGCGGAGGCGATCGGAAACATCGGAATGGAAAAGCGTAAGAAGCCGTAGCCGCCCATCTTTAGGAGGATACCGGCGAGGATCACCGATCCGGCCGTCGGCGCCTCTACATGGGCGTCGGGCAACCAAGTATGGACAGGCCACATCGGCAGCTTCACCGCGAAGGAGGCTAGAAACGCAAACCAAAGCCAGGTTTGCATCTCCGGCGAAAAGTCGTGGGCCAGCAGCAGTGGAATGTCTGTGGTGCCCGCCTCCCAATAGATCGCCATGATGGCGAGCAGCATCAGCACCGAGCCTGCGAGCGTGTAGAGGAAGAACTTGAAGCTCGCATAGACGCGCCGCTGTCCCCCCCAGACGCCGATGATGAGAAACATCGGGATCAGGCCGCCCTCGAAGAAAAGATAGAACATCACGAGGTCGAGGGAGGTGAAGACGCCGATCATGAGAGTCTCGAGCACCAGGAAGGCGATCATGTATTCCTTCACGCGCGTACTGATCGCGACCCAACTCGCAAGGATACAGAGCGGCATGAGGAAGGTCGTGAGGAGCACGAAAGGCATCGAGATGCCATCGACGCCCATATGGAAGCTGATGGGCCCGAGCCAGGGATGCAGCTCGACGAATTGAAACTGCGCCGTCTGCGGATCGAAGTCGCGCCACAAAAGGAGCGAGATGGCGAAGGTGATGAGGGTGGTCCAAAGCGCGATGAAGCGCGTGTTGTGGAACACGCTCTCGTCCTGTCCGCGCAGCAGCACAATCAGCAGCGCGCCGAGCAATGGCAGGAACGTGACGGTGGAGAGAATGGGCCAGCCATAGCTCATGGCGTCAGGCCTCCACCCGTGAAAATGAAATAAGTGATGAGGAGTGCGACGCCGACCAGCATGACGAAGGCGTAGTGATAGATGTAGCCGGTCTGCAGGCGCACGACGCGGTTGGTGATGTCGATGACTCGCGCCGCGACACCGTCGGGCCCGATGCCGTCGATGACGGTCCCATCACCCGTCCTCCAAAGGAAGTGCCCGAGGCGCTTCGCCGGCCGCACGAAGATGGCGTCGTAGAGCGCGTCGAAATACCAGGCGTTGAGCAGGAACCGGTAGGCGCCGCTGAAGCGCTTCGAGAGCCCAAAGGGCACGAGCGGGTTGCGGATGTAGAAGTACCACGCGACGGCGAAGCCGAGGACCGTGACGATTGTCGGCGACAGTACCACCCGGAGCGGCACGTCGTGATGGCTTTCACTGTGGGTGACGAGCGATCCCCGCCAGAACTCCGCCTGGTCGGCACCGATGAAGAAATTGGCGAAGAGAGCGCCCGCGAACAGGGAGCTGAGCGCGAGGATCACGAGGGGCACACCCATGGTCCAAGGCGGCTCATGCGCGTGCTTCAGCACGTCCGGCTTCTCGTGCGGCTTACCCTCGAAGGCGAGGAACATCAGGCGCCAGGAATAAAATGAAGTGAGTAGCGCGGCGACGAGCGTGAGGACAAAGGCGTACGGCGCCATGACCGCATGGGATGCGTAGGCCGTCTCAATGATGGCGTCCTTGGAGACGAAGCCCGAGGTGAAGGGGAAGCCAGTGAGCGACAGCGTGCCGATAAGCATCATCGCCCAGGTGAAAGGAAGCACGTGACGCAGCGCGCCCATGCGGCGCATGTCCTGCTCGTGATGCAGCGCGTGAATGACGGCGCCAGCGCCCAAGAACAGAAGCGCCTTAAAGAAGGCATGGGTGAAGAGATGGAAGATGCCGGTGCCATAGGCGCCCAGGCCTTCGGCCACGAACATGTAGCCAAGCTGCGAGCAGGTCGAATAGGCGACCAGCCGCTTGATATCGGTTTGCACAAGACCAACGGTGGCGGCAAAGAACGCCGTCGTTGCGCCGAAAAAGGTGACGACGCCGAGCGCGATCGGCGCTAGCTCGAACAGAGGCGATAGGCGCGCGACCATAAACACGCCGGCTGTGACCATGGTGGCCGCATGAATCAGTGCCGAGACCGGAGTCGGCCCCTCCATCGCGTCTGGCAGCCAGGTGTGGAGCAGAAACTGCGCGGACTTCCCCATGGCCCCAATGAAAAGAAGGATGCAGATCAGCGTCAGGACGTCGACCTGCATGCCGAGGAAGTTCATGGTCTTGCCGACCTGATCCGGCGCGGAGGCAAACACCGTGTCGTACTCGACGGTGTTGAAGACGGCGAAGATCGCGAAGATGCCGAGCGCAAAGCCGAAATCGCCGACACGGTTGACGATGAAGGCTTTGATGGCGGCCGCGTTCGCAGCGGGCCGGTGGTACCAAAAGCCGATCAGGAGGTATGAGGCGAGCCCCACCCCTTCCCAGCCGAAGAAGAGCTGGAGGAAATTGTCCGCCGTCACCAGCGCCAGCATCGCGAAGGTGAAAAGCGAGAGATAGGCGAAGAAGCGGGGCCGGTGCGGGTCTTCCTCCATGTAACCGATGGAGTAGAGATGCACGAGGCCTGAGACGGTTGTGACGACCACCAGCATCACGGCGGTCAGCGTATCGATGCGCAGCGCCCAGGCGGATCTGAGGTCGCCAGAGTCGATGAAGCGCAGAAGCTCGATGCGCTCCTCCTGGCCTTGCAGCGCCACCTGATAGAAGGCGAGCCAAGAGAGGGCGGCCGTAATCAGGACGAGCGTCGTTGTGACGATCTCGGTAGGACGTGCGCCCACCGCACGCCCGAAAAAGCCCGCGAAAATCGCGCCGATCAGCGGCAGAAAGAGGATCGCCTCATACATCCGGACGCGCCTCAGCCCTTCATCAGATTGATGTCGGCAACATCGATGGTGCCGCGGTTGCGGAAATAGACCACGATGATGGCGAGGCCAATCGCCGCCTCGGCCGCCGCGACGGTCAGCACGATCAGCGCGAACACCTGGCCGACCAGATCGCCGTGAAAGGCGGAGAAAGCGACGAGATTGATATTCACCGCAAGCAGCATCAGCTCGACGCTCATGAGAATGACGATCACGTTTTTGCGATTGAGGAAGATGCCAAAGATGCCAATGGTGAAGAGGATCGCGGCAACGGTGAGGTAGTGGGAAAGCCCGACGGTCATGGCAGTCCCCTCCCCGATTCGACCTTCACGACCTCGACGGCCATCTCGCGCGTACGGCCGACCTGGGCTGCGATCGACTGCCGCCTCACGCCCTGTTTGTGCTGGAGCGTGAGGACGATCGCCCCAATCATGGCGACGAGCAGGATGAGCCCTGCCGCCTCGAAGAGGTAGACATAGCGGGTATAGAGGACCTGCCCGAGCGCCATCGTGTTGCTGATATCCGAAGCCGGCGGCGTCGGCGCTTGCGCCACCATGTCGGGGGCAGTCACCCATGCGCCGACCACAAAGATGAGCTCGACGAGAAGCAGGATGCCGACCGTCGCGCCAATGGGCAGATATTTGAGAAAGCCTGCGCGAAGCTCGGCGAAGTCGACATCGAGCATCATCACGACAAACAGGAAGAGCACCAGCACCGCGCCGACGTAAACAACGATCAGGATCATGGCGATGAACTCCGCACCAAGAAGCACGAAGAGGCCGGTGGCATTGAAGAAAGCCAGGATCAGGAAGAGCACGGCATGCACCGGGTTCTTCGCGGCGATTACCATGAAGCCCGCGCCGATGCACATGGTGGCGAAAAGATAGAAAAACAGCGCCGACAGCATCACGCAGCCTCAACGGCGGTTTTAAGCTCACTCGGGAGGTTGACCTCTCTTCGCATGCGAGAGGTAACGTATGACAAGGCTAACATGCTTGAAACGCCCCTCACCGATACGGCGCGTCGAGCGCCAAGTTTTTGGCAATCTCGCGTTCCCAGCGGTCGCCGTTCGCGAGCAGCCTGTCCTTGTCGTAGTAGAGCTCCTCACGGGTCTCGGTGGCGAATTCGAAGTTAGGGCCTTCCACGATGGCATCGACGGGGCAGGCTTCCTGACAAAAGCCGCAATAGATGCATTTCACCATGTCGATGTCGTAACGCGTCGTGCGGCGCGTGCCGTCGTTGCGGCGGGGCCCGGCCTCGATCGTGATCGCCTGCGCTGGGCAAATCGCCTCGCACAGCTTGCAGGCGATGCAGCGCTCTTCTCCATTGGGATAGCGGCGCAGCGCATGCTCGCCGCGGAAACGCGGGCTTAGCGGCCCCTTCTCGAAGGGGTAGTTGAGGGTTGGCTTCGGCGCGACGAAATATTTCAGGCCGAGCCAGAACGCTGACAGAAATTCCAGTAGCAGCAAAGATTTGGCGGCGCCGCGGAAGCGATTCACGCGCGAAATTCCTCTCTCAAGCCCCTTGCTGCCAGAGCCGCAATATGGCGGCAACCAAAACCACCATCAGAAGCGAAAGTGGCAAAAAGACCTTCCAACCGAGCCGCATCAATTGGTCGTAGCGGTAGCGCGGCACGATCGCCTTCACCATGGCGATCAGGAAGAACAGGAAGCAGGTCTTCAGCAGGAACCATAGCACGCCCGGAATCCAGGTGAAGGGCGCGACGGGAAATGGCGGCAGCCAGCCGCCCAGAAACAGCACGGTGCCCATGCCGCACATCAGAACGATGGCGACATATTCTCCAAGCATGAAGAGCATATATGGCGTGGAGGAATACTCGACCATGAAGCCCGCCACGAGCTCGGACTCGGCCTCAAGCAGATCGAAGGGTGGACGATTGGTCTCCGCGAGTGCCGATATGAAGAACACGACAAACATCGGCAGGAGCGGCAGCCAATACCAATTGAAGAGCCCAAGCGGGCCGTTCTGCGCTTCGACGATGCCGCTGAGATTGAGCGTGCCGGCGCAAAGCAGAACCGTGATGATAACGAAACCGATCGAGACCTCATAGGAGACCATCTGCGCGGCGGAGCGGAGAGCGGCGAGGAACGCGTATTTCGAATTCGAGGCCCAGCCGGCCATGATGACGCCGTAGACCTGAAGGCTCGAGATCGCGAAGATATAGAGGATACCGACATTGATATCGGCGACGGCCCAGCCTTTCGCGACCGGCATGACCGCCCAGGCCGACAGTGCGAGGCCCGCGGTCACGATGGGCGCGAGCAGAAAGATCCCCTTGTTGGCCGCCGCGGGGATAACGGCTTCCTTGAAGGCGAATTTCAAGAGATCGGCGAAGGACTGGAGCAGGCCGAAGGGACCGACGACGTTCGGCCCGCGGCGGAGCTGCACCGCCGCCCAGACCTTGCGGTCGGCGTAGAGCAGAAATGCCACGATGATCAGCAGCGTGCCCATCAATAGCAGGCTCTCCCCTACGATGAGAAGAAGGGGCAAGGCCGTATGCGACCAGAATTCAGCCATCGGTGCCGGTCGCCTTCGGGCTCGCACCTGCGTGCCAAGCGCTGAGACTCGCCATGATCTTGGAGGCGCGAGCAATGGGATTGGTCAGATAGAAGTCTGCGACGGCTTCCCCGAAACGCTCCTTGCCTGCTTTGTGGGATTTGGTTGCGAGCCGTTCGATGTCCGCACCGTCCGTGGGCGTGATCTCGTCCAGTAGCGCGAGATGCGGATGCGCCGCGAACAGCTTGGCGCGCAGCTCCTTGGTGCTGTTGAACGGTAACGGCTGACCGAGGGCGGCAGATAGCGCGCGCAAAATGGTCCAGTCCTCCTTCGCCTCGCCTGGCGGGAAGACGGCGCGCGCCGTCTGTTGCGGCCGCCCTTCCGTGTTCACGTAGGTTGCGTTTTTTTCGCTATAGGCAGCGCCGGGCAGAATGACATCGGCGCGATGGGCGCCGCGGTCGCCGTGACTGCCTTGATAGATGACAAAGGCGTTGCCTAAGCGTTCCACTTCGATCTCATCGGTGGCGAGCAGGTAGACCACGTCGATCTTTCCGGACGACGACGCGTCCAAGATCCCCTCGACGTCGAGCCCCCCCTCGCCCGGAACAAAACCAACATCAAGCCCTGCCACCCGTGACGCGGCCGTGTGAAGGACATTAAAACCGTTCCAGTATGGCTTGACCGCGCCCACGGTGCGCGCCAACTCGGCGGCAAGAGCCAGCACCGCGGCGCCATCCGCCCGCGCCAAGGCGGCCTGCCCGAGAATGAGCATGGGATGATCCGCCTCACTCAATCTGGAGGCGAAGGGGTGCGAGCCATCCGCGATCTGCGCCAGCGTCTCCGGTCCGCCGCCGAGATAGTCATAGTCGTAGGTGAGGTCGGCCTCGGTGCCGATGAGTCCGATCGGCAGCTTGCCCTGGCATTGGCGCCAGCGTTTGCGGATGCGCGCGTTGAGGACAGACGCCTCGGTCCGGGGATTGGTGCCGATGAGCAGGACTGCATCGGCGTGCTCGATGCCTTCGATGCTCGAGTTGAAGAGGTAGGTCGCGCGGCCCAAGGAGGGGTCGAGCTTGGCGCCATCCTGGCGGCAGTCGATATTCGGCGAGCCGATCTGCTCTGCCAGTGCCTTCAGGGCAAACATTTCCTCGGCAGCAGCGAGATCGCCAGCAATCGCCGCGAAGCGTTTTCCCTCTAAGTCCTTCAGTCTGTCGGCAATCGCATGGAAGGCCTCGTCCCAACTGGCGGGCTCAAGCTTGCCGTTGCGCCGGACGTACGGCTGGTCGAGGCGTTGCGTGCGAAGGCCATCCCAGACGTGACGGGTCTTGTCCGATATCCACTCTTCGTTGACCGCATCGTTGACACGGGGAAGGATGCGCAGCACTTCCTTGCCGCGCGCATCGACTCGAATGGCACTGCCGACGGCGTCCATAACGTCGATGGTTTGCGTCTTGCTCAGTTCCCAGGGCCGCGCCACGAAGGCATAGGGCTTCGACGTCAGGGCGCCGACAGGACACAGGTCCACGACATTGCCGGACAGCTCCGACATCATGCCGTGCTCAAGATAGGTCGTGATTTCCATGTCTTCACCGCGTCCGATGGCGCCGAGTTCCTCGGCGCCGGCGACTTCGGTCATGAAGCGCACACAGCGCGTGCAGTGGATGCAGCGGTTCATGAAGGTTTCGATCAGGGGGCCGAGATATTTATCCTCCACGGCACGTTTGTTGTCCTGGAAGCGCCCGGCATCGAACCCATAGGCCATGGTCTGATCCTGGAGATCGCATTCCCCGCCTTGATCGCAGATGGGGCAATCCAGCGGATGGTTGACCAGCAGGAACTCAAGCACGCCCTCACGCGCCTTTTTCACCTTCTCGGAGTCGGTGATGATGGTCGGTGGTACGCCGTCCCTGCCGGGCCTGAGGTCATTGACGCTCATTGCGCAGGAAGCGACCGGCTTTGGCATCCCGGCAATCTCGACGAGACACATGCGGCAATTGCCGGCAATTGAGAGACGCTCGTGATAGCAGAAGCGCGGTATCTCGATGCCTTCAAGCTCGCAGGCCTGAATCAACGTGATTCCGTTCGGCACCTCGACTTTGCGATTGTTGATGATGAGCTTAGGCATCGCGCTTCGGCGTCTCTCTCAAGGCGTTGTGCATGAAGGCCCGAAACTTTGGCGTGTATTGTTCGAGGTAGCCGGAATTCAGAAAGTGAGGCGATAGCAGATAGGCCCGATGCAGTCGAAGTTGAATGCGGACGGCTGCGTGCCATTCCTTTGACGGCAAGACCACCAAAATCTCTTCGCTCGCATTCAAGACTGTGTCAAACAGCTCGTATTTCTGAAACAGTTCCTGACTGCCGTCGATGGTCAGATTGAACTCAGCCAGCCTCAGGGTCGGGTCGGAGAGTTTGGGATTGTCGAAGGCAAGCCTCAGAGTCTCTCTCCACAATTCATTGGCGTTGCCACGACGCTCGGCTCGGTGATTTTCTGAGATTTGCAGATGCGCATAGATCAGGGCGGCGATGGCAGCGGCCGCCATCACCACGGTCCCCAGCGTTACGGCATTGTCCCAGGCCCATCCCATGCACGATCCCTACTCCGCAGCGACCGGCACCGACGGCGCGATTGGCTTCGTGCTCTGCGCGTCGATGCGGTCCTCGATAACGTGTCGGAAATGGCGGATGAGCCCTTGCACCGGCCAGGCGGCGGCATCGCCGAGGGCGCAGATGGTGTGGCCTTCGACCTGATAGCTCACGTCGAGCAGCATCTGGATCTCGCCCTTCTCCGCCTCCCCTTTCGCCATGCGCTCGAGGACGCGCCACATCCAGCCGGTACCCTCGCGGCAGGGCGTGCACTGACCGCAGCTCTCATGTTTGTAGAAATACGAGATGCGGGCGATGGCACGGATAATGTCCGTGGACTTATCCATGACGATGACGCCGGCCGTGCCGAGGCCGCTCTTCACGTCGCGCAAACTGTCGAAATCCATCGGGAGATACTTACATTGGCTCGCCGGGATGCAGGGAACCGACGAGCCGCCGGGAATGACCGCAAGAAGATTATCCCATCCGCCGCGAACGCCATTGGCGTGAACCTCGATCAACTCCCGCAACGGGATGCCCATCTCCTCCTCGACATTGCAGGGCTCGTTCACATGCCCTGAAATGCAGTAGATCTTGGTGCCGCTGTTATTGGGGCGACCGAGTGAGGCAAACCACGTGGCGCCACGGCGCAGGATGTCCGGCACCACGGCAATTGTCTCGACATTGTTGACTGTGGTCGGCGATCCGTAGAGCCCGACACTGGCCGGGAACGGCGGCTTGAGGCGCGGCTGGCCCTTCTTGCCTTCTAGGCTTTCGAGGAGTGCGGTTTCCTCGCCGCAGATATGCGCGCCCGCCCCGTGATGGACGTAGAGGTCGAAATCCCAATCGTTCACATTGTTCACGCCAAGGAGTTTCGCCGCATAGGCCTCATCGATGGCGGCTTGCAGGATCTCACGCTCGCGGATGAATTCGCCGCGAATATAGATATAGGCCGTGTGGGCGCGCATGGCGAAACCGGCGATCAGCGCACCCTCGATGAGAAGATGCGGATCGTGACGCATGATGTCGCGGTCTTTGCAGGTGCCGGGTTCCGATTCGTCGGCATTGATGACGAGATAGTTCGGCCTGCCGTCGGACTTGGTCGGCATGAAGGACCATTTCAGTCCCGTCGGAAAACCGGCCCCGCCGCGTCCGCGCAAACCTGACGCCTTCACCTCCTCGATGATGCCCTCGGGACCCCGCTCGATCATGGCCTTGGTGCCGTCCCAAGTTCCGCGCGCACGCGCAGCCTCGAGGCCCCAAGGGTGGATGCCATAGAGATTCTTGAATATGCGGTCCTTGTCCTGCAGCATCATCGCACCTTCTTGCTGCTGGCATCGCTGAGCGGCGGCTTGGGCTCGACGGCGTCGCGGACATTCGCGGCAGCCCCGGGACGCTTCGCCTTGCGGTCCGTCAAGGCGGTTGCCTCGCCCCCGCCCGTCTCGCGCGGCTTCGACGCGTAAAGTTCCGGATCGGATAACGTCGTCGGACCGCTTAGGGGCGCCGACGTCTGCCGCTCGACCTGCGGCCCGGGGGGCGCCTCGCGTCCAGCCTTCAGGCCGCTAAGCAGCGCTTCTAAGGTCTCTGGCGTGAGGTCCTCGTAGTAATCCTTATTGATCTGCACCATCGGCGCATTCACGCACGCGCCGAGGCACTCAACCTCGGTCCAGGAGAACAGGCCGTCAGCGGTGACATGGCCGGGTGCGCCGATCATCGCGCGGCAGACACGCTTGAGACCATCTGCGCCGCGTAGCCAGCATGGCGTGGTGCCGCAAAGCTGCACGTAATAGCGGCCGACAGGCGCGAGATTGAACATCGTGTAGAAGGTCGCGATCTCATAAACACGGATATAGGCCATGCCCAGCATGTCCGCGACATAGCGGAGTGCCGGCTCCGGCAGCCAACCGCCCATCTGTTCCTGGGCGCGCCATAGGAGTAGGAGCACCGCCGAGGCTTGGCGGCCTTCCGGATATTTCGTGAGCTGCATCTTTGCCCAGTCGAGATTCTCGGGCGTAAAGGCAAAACCTTCGGGCTGCTCAGTTGCGAGGCGTCGAACGCTCATTTTTTCTCATTGTAAACGGCGGTTGCTGAGATTCACCGGTCGACCTCGCCGAAGACGACATCGATCGATCCCAGCACGGCGGAGACGTCCGCCAGCATATGCCCGCGGCAGAGGAAATCCATGGCTTGGAGATGCACGAAGCTCGGCGCCCTGATCTTGCAGCGATAGGGCCGATTGGTCCCGTCCGATACGAGATAGACGCCGAACTCGCCCTTGGGCGCCTCGACCGCCGCGTAGGCTTCGCCCGCCGGCACGTGATAGCCCTCGGTGTAAAGCTTGAAATGGTGAATAAGCGCCTCCATCGAGCTTTTCATCTCGGCGCGGCGCGGCGGCACCATCTTGTGGTTCTCGACCACGACGGGGCCGATCTCCGTGGTCAGACGCTCGCAGCATTGCTTCATAAGATGAGCAGACTGGCGCATCTCCTCCATCCGCACGAGATAGCGGTCGTAGCAGTCACCGTTCTTGCCGATGGGAATGTCGAAATCCAGCTCGCTATAACATTCGTAAGGCTGTGACTTACGCAAGTCCCAGGCGGCACCCGAGCCGCGCACCATCACGCCGGAGAAGCCGAGCGCCCACGCGTCCTCCAGGGACACCACGCCAATGTCGACATTGCGCTGCTTGAAGATCCGATTGTCGGTGAGCAGGCTCTCGATGTCGTCGCAGACCTTAAGGAACGGATCGCAGAAGGCGTAGATATCCTCGACGAGCTTGGGCGGCAGATCCTGATGGACGCCGCCTGGGCGGAAATAGGCCGCGTGCATGCGGCTGCCGCTGGCGCGCTCATAAAAGACCATCAGCTTTTCACGCTCCTCGAAGCCCCACAGCGGGGGGGTCAGCGCGCCAACATCCATGGCTTGGGTCGTGACATTGAGGAGATGGGACAAGAGGCGTCCAATCTCCGAATACAGAACCCTGATGAGCTGCGCCCGTCTCGGGACCGTGACCCCGACAAGCTTCTCAACGGCCAGCGAATAAGCATGCTCCTGATTCATCGGCGCGACGTAGTCGAGGCGATCGAAATAGGGCAGCGCCTGCAAATAGGTCTTGTACTCGATTAGCTTCTCGGTGCCGCGGTGCAGAAGGCCGATATGGGGATCGACCCGATCGACCACCTCCCCGTCAAGCTCAAGGACAAGGCGCAATACGCCGTGAGCGGCCGGATGCTGCGGCCCGAAATTGATCGTAAACTTGCGGTCCTCGGCGGCCGATGCGAGTTCTTCAAAATCAGTTTTGGACATCAGGCGTCGACCTTGACAGCGGCGACCTTGGCAAGCTTCGGCGCGAGCCCGCGCTTGAAGCGATCCCAGGTAACGATGAATCGCTCGTGCGTCCCGGAGCCGATCTCGTCCATGCCGTCATGGGCCGTGACCTTGAATTTCACGCGCGGACCCCTCGCCTCGACGCACTCCGCATCCACCGTCACGGTCAGCCCCGGAGGGGTCGCGGCCTTGTGGGAGACGTCGATATGGACGCCCAGACTGCCTTCGCCGGCGTCGAGATGCGGCTCCAGCAATTGCACGCAGGTCCATTCCATCAGACCGACCATGAAGCCAGTGGCGAAAACCTCTGGCATCGCCTGAAGCTGCGGCGCTTCGGGATAGAGATTGGGAACCGTCTTGCTTACCGGCACGGTAAACTTGAAGTGATGTGTGAGACCTGGCTGGAGCGACGGCTTCATGGCGTGTCGTCCCGTTCGCGCGCCTCGCCTGCCTTCTCATCGCCGGGTATTGCGGTGTCCATGCCTTCCCAGGGGCTGAGGAAGTCGAAGCTGCGATATTCCTGCATGAGTTTCACGGGCTCATAAACGACCCGCTTTAGCTCGTCGTCGTAACGCAGTTCGATGAAGCCCGTGAGAGGGAAATCCTTCCGCAGCGGATGCCCCTGAAACCCGTAATCGGTGAGGATGCGGCGAAGGTCGGGATGACCGTCGAACAGGATCCCGTAGAGATCGTAGGCCTCGCGCTCGAACCAGTTGGCCGCTGGAAAAATCTCGACCACGCTCGGGACAGGCGTGCTCGCATCTGTCGTGGTGCGGACGCGGATGCGATGGTTCAACCATGGACTCAAGAGGTGATAGACGACCTCGAAGCGCTGTTCGCGCTCGGGGTAATCAACGCCGCAAATGTCGATGAGGCAACCGAAGCGGCAGCTTGGATCGTCACGCAACAGCGCCAGCACGTGGGGAACATTCTCGCGCTCGATCTCGATGGTGAGCTCGCCCAGCGCGATCTGCCAGCGCAGCAGCGTCGTTCCAAGGCAGTCGGCAAGATGGGCGCCGAGCTCGTTCAGTGCGTCATCCATGAAAACTCCCGGATCGGAGCGTCCGCTCAGCGCTCGATGGTGCCGGTCCGCCTGATCTTCTTTTGTAAGAGCAGGACGCCGTAGACAAGCGCCTCCGCTGTTGGCGGGCAGCCAGGCACGTAGATGTCCACCGGAACGATGCGGTCGCAACCGCGGACCACGGAATAGGAATAGTGATAGTACCCGCCACCATTGGCGCAGGACCCCATTGAAATCACATAGCGAGGCTCAGGCATCTGGTCGTAGACCTTGCGCAGGGCCGGAGCCATCTTGTTGCACAGTGTGCCTGCTACGATCATGACGTCCGACTGCCGCGGGCTTGCGCGGGGCGCGAAGCCGAAACGCTCAAGATCGTAGCGGGGCATCGAAGCCTGCATCATCTCCACAGCACAACAGGCCAACCCGAAGGTCATCCACATCAAGGATCCGGTCCGGGCCCAGTTGATCAACTCGTCGGCCGTGGTGAGCAGAAAACCCTTATCCGCCAGTTCGTCTGACATTAGGCCAAAGCTCGTTGCGCCGGGGGCTATCAACTCTCGGGAACAGGGTTCCTTGTCGAAAACAGGCTCAGGCATCAATCCCATTCGAGCGCGCCCTTCCGCCACTCATAGATGAAGCCGATCGTCAAAATTCCCAAAAACACCATCATCGACCAGAAGCCCAAACTGCTGAGATCCTTGAAGGCGACGGCCCAGGGAAAAAGGAACGCTATCTCAAGGTCAAAGATAATGAACAAAAGCGCCACGAGGTAGAAGCGGACATCAAATTTCATGCGCGCGTCATCGAAGGCTTCGAAGCCGCATTCATACGCGGAGAGCTTTTCGGGATCGGGCTTATGCGGCGCGATGAGAAACGGCGCCAGCATAAGCCCAGCGCTGATGACAAAGGCGATTCCGATGAAAATGACGAGCGGCAGGTATTCTTGCAGGAGCTGGCTCATGATGTTTGGTTCTGCGACGTCGTGTGATTTTCGCCTCTGAATGAGCACTTTGCGCTTAGCGTATGGGTGTGAAGTTAGCAAGACGCCAAGGTCGCACTGCATGCGCTAAAAAGGGTGGGATGCCTTCGCGTCCCGCCCTCAAAGGGACCAGGCGAGGTCGTTTGCTAGTGTGGCCGTCTTTTTGCCGCGGGTGCTTTGGCCGTTGTCGATGTGGATGTGATTCATGCCGCAGGAATAGGTGCCGACGCCGCCTTTGTGATTGGCCTTAAGCCAAGACGCGACCTGACCGTATTTGCCGCGGGGCGGGTTGAAGTCCACCGCGCGGCAATCGGCATGTTTGCTGCGGTTGCCTGAGCCCGCAATCTTGGCCCCAGGTCGATGGGTGGAGACGACCTGCACCGCGCCAAAGCGGCGCTCGATTTCCGCGATCGTGCGCTTCAGGTCCTGGGGTATGAAGGCTTGGCTCGTGGATGGGCGTTGCGCAGACCGCGCCGATGCCGGCGCCGCAGCTGCCCCCACGGCAGCCAAAAACATGAACAGTGCGAAAACGATCCGCATGACTTACTCCTCAGTTTGTTTGGGAGGTTTTAGAGGTAAGACGCGGTTCGCCTGGGAAAGCCGGTGATACTAAGGCGTGGACGGCACGAAATTGCGAACAAGTTGGGCAGAGTTGGACAAAGGTTGGAACGCGGAGTCGCATTGCGCGCAAATGTGCACGTCACCTTTGCAATTGACGCCATGGGAATGGCGGGAGTGACGGGACTCGAACCCGCGGCCTCCGGCGTGACAGGCCGGCGCTCTAACCAACTGAGCTACACCCCCTTACGGGCCGTAACGGCGCCCAGAGGCGAAGCCAGCATGTACGGCTTGGGATTCGCCAAGTCAAGGCGGGCAGGCTTTCGGGACACGGGATGCGGTGTCCGCGTCACGGAAGTGATGTGCCGCCGGCTTACGGCAAGCTTCTTGGGATTGGGGCGAATGTGGTGGGCGGTGACAGGCTCGAACTGCCGACATCCACGGTGTAAACGTGGCGCTCTACCAACTGAGCTAACCGCCCATTGCGAAACGGCTGCGATGTGATCGCGACCGGAGAAAATAATCAGGCGAAGCCTTACTCAGAAAAGCAAGGCTCCGCCCTGAAAAGTGACATGCTCTCGCGCTAGGTGTTGCAAGCTTCTTTGAGAGCCTTGCCAGCCCGGAATTTCGGTACCTTCGAGGCTGGGATTTGCACTTCTTCGCCAGTGCGGGGATTGCGACCGACAGAGGCCTTACGCTGCGCAACCTGGAAATTTCCAAAGCCGACGATGCGAACGGTGTCACCGTTGCGCAATGCCTTTTCGATGTTGCTGAACATCGCGTCCACAGCCTTCTCGGCCGAGTCCTTCGACAGCTCGCCGTCTTTCGCCACCTGGGTGATCAGCTCTGCTTTGTTCAAGGTTTTGATCCTTTCGCTAGGGGGGCCCAAATCGAGAGTCCGCACCCCCGGGCCGCATGGTACGCTCCGACTACAACAAGTGGTGTATGACTGGCGCAAAAAACCCGGAGAATCAACAAAAATGGTCCGACTCTGTTACCAGGGCCGGACCACGTGATTCAGGCAATTAAAAGGCACGCGAGACGAGGTTAATGTGCTGTCACGGTTGCCGGGGATTCGTCCTTTGGAGGCACGACTTGCACGGACTTATCCTCCTCTTCCCAGGCGATGGGTTGAGGCTGACGCGTGAGCGCAATCTTGAGCACCTCGTCCATGCGTGAGACGGGGCGAATATCAAGCGCATTCTTCAAGTCGTCGGTTATCTCCGTGAGATCCTTAGCATTTTCGTCCGGGATGATCACGGTCTTGATGCCAGCGCGCAGGGCCGCGAGGAGCTTTTCCTTGAGCCCGCCGATGGGCAAAACGCGACCGCGAAGTGTGATCTCGCCAGTCATGGCGACGTCGCGCTTCACGGGAATTCCGGTCATCAAAGAGACAATCGCGGTAACCATAGCGACGCCCGCGGAGGGGCCATCCTTTGGCGTGGCTCCTTCGGGCACATGAACGTGAATATCCCGCCTCTCGAAAAGAGGCGGCTCAATGCCGAAATCCACGGCCCGAGACCGCACATAGGCGCTGGCGGCCTGGATCGATTCTTTCATGACATCGCGCAAATTGCCGGTGACGGTCATCTTGCCCTTGCCCGGCATCATGACGCCCTCGACAGTCAGGATCTCACCACCGACCTCCGTCCAGGCAAGCCCGGTCACGACGCCAACCTGATCCTCGAGCTCGGCCTCGCCATAGCGATATTTCGGTACGCCGAGATAGTCCTCGAGGTTATCGAGCGTGACGTCGATGGACTTCTTCTTGGAGGTCAGCAGCTCCTTCACCGATTTGCGGGAGAGCTTGGCGAACTCCCGCTCCAAATTGCGGACGCCGGCTTCGCGCGTGTAGCGACGGATTACCTGCTTGAGCGCTGCGTCATCCAAAGAGAATTCTTCGGGCTCAAGTCCATGCGCCTTGGTCTGGCTCGGGATGAGATGGCGGCGTGCAATCTGCACCTTCTCGTCCTCGGTGTAGCCCGCGATGCGAATGATCTCCATCCGGTCCATCAGAGCCGGCGGAATGTTCAACGTGTTCGCGGTGGTCACGAACATCACATTCGAGAGATCGTAGTCGACCTCGAGATAGTGATCGTTGAAGGTATGGTTCTGCTCCGGATCGAGCACTTCGAGCAGCGCCGAGGCGGGATCGCCGCGGAAGTCCGCGCCCATCTTGTCGATCTCGTCGAGAAGGAAGAGCGGATTGATCTTCTTCGCCTTCTTCATCGACTGAATGACCTTGCCGGGCATGGAGCCGATATAGGTACGGCGATGCCCCCTAATCTCGGCCTCGTCGCGGACGCCACCGAGGCTCATGCGCACGAACTCACGGCCTGTGGCGCGCGCCATAGACTTGCCGAGCGACGTCTTGCCAACGCCGGGGGGACCGACCAGGCAAAGAATCGGGCCTTTCAGCATATTGGTGCGGTTCTGGACCGCGAGATACTCGACGATGCGGTCCTTCACCTTCGCGAGCCCGTAATGATCCTGATCGAGGATCTTTTGGGCGTCATCCAAGTCGCGCTTGACCTTGTTCTTGACGCCCCACGGGATGGACAGGAGCCAATCCAGATAATTGCGGACCACGGTCGCTTCGGCCGACATCGGGCTCATCTGGCGGAGCTTCTTCAGCTCGCCCATGGCCTTCTCGCGCGCCTCTTTCGACAGGCGGGTGCGCTCGATCTTCTGCTCCATCTCGGCAAGATCGTCGCGGCCTTCTTCGTTGTCGCCGAGCTCCTTCTGGATCGCCTTCATTTGCTCGTTCAGGTAATACTCGCGTTGCGTCTTCTCCATTTGACGCTTCACGCGGGTCCTGATCTTGCGCTCGACTTGGAGGACAGCGATCTCACTTTCCATGAGTGTGAACACGCGCTCAAGGCGGGCGGAGACCGTGGTGATCTCCAGGATCTGCTGCTTCTCGGCGATCTTGACGGCAAGATGCGAGGCAATCGTGTCGGCCAGCTTCGAGTAATCCTCGATCTGACCAACGGTGCCCAACACCTCGGGTGAGATCTTCTTGTTGAGCTTCACGTAGCTCTCGAACTGGGAGACGACCGAGCGCGAAAGCGCCTCGATCTCGTCTTCAGTCCCGACCACCTCCTCGACGCGTTCGATCTCGGCCTCGAAGTAATTGTCGTTCTCGATATAGCGGCTGATGGAGGCGCGCACGGTGCCTTCAACCAGCACCTTGACCGTGCCATCGGGCAGCTTCAGCAATTGCAGGACCGACGCAAGCGTCCCCATGGCATAGATGCCATCGGTGGAGGGCTCGTCGTCACTCGCATTCTTTTGGGCGACAAGCAGGATCTCCTTGTCGGCGCGCATGACCTCTTCGAGCGCCGCGATCGACTTTTCGCGGCCTACGAACAGCGGCACGATCATATAAGGAAACACCACGATGTCCCGGAGCGGCAGCACCGGATAGAGTTCCTGGGCGCCTTCTTTTGTCGTCTGGGGCTTGGATTCGGTCATAGCGGTTCCGTCGCATTATGCAGGCGGCCGCCGAAGCGTTCCGCTGCTGCCTCTTTCCCCCAGTGCCGGCCGTCTCTCTGTCGGAGACAATTATCGTGGTAAACGGCCGCCTCGGCCCTGTGGCATGTTAGCCAGACAGGCTAGCTTAAGTGGCAACCCACTGGGCCGCCGTCAAGCCGGTGCTGTACAAGGGCGCACCCAATAATGTCACTATTGTGAGCGGGATTCGCGCAGCCCGGCAAGCGGCAATGGGGCAACTTAAGCGCTTGACCCCAACTCTTCCTGCCGGTCGGAATAGATCCGCAAAGGCCTCGCTTTACCCTCGACCACTTCGGAGCTGATGACGACCTCTTCCACGCCGCGCAAGCTCGGAAGCTCGAACATGGTGTCGAGCAGGATGCTCTCCATGATCGACCGCAGGCCCCGGGCTCCGGTTTTGCGCTCGATGGCCTTCTTGGAGATGGTGCGCAATGATTCCTCGGCGAAGCTGAGTTGCACGTCTTCCATCTCGAACAGCCTTTGATACTGCCGGACCAAGGCATTCTTGGGTTCGGTCAGGATCCGCATCAAGGACTCCTCGTCGAGGTCGTCGAGGGTCGCGATCACCGGCACGCGGCCGATGAACTCCGGGATAAGGCCGAACTTCAAGAGATCCTCAGGTTCGACCTCTTTGAGGATGTCGCCGGTGCGGCGATCGTCGACAGCACCCACTTTCGCGCCGAAGCCGATCGACGTGGAACGGCCGCGGGCGGAAATGATCTTTTCCAGCCCCGCAAAGGCTCCGCCGCAGACGAACAGAATATTGGTCGTATCGACCTGCAGGAACTCCTGCTGGGGATGCTTGCGGCCGCCCTGCGGTGGCACCGAGGCCACGGTGCCTTCCATGATTTTCAGCAGCGCCTGCTGCACGCCCTCGCCCGACACGTCCCTCGTGATGGACGGGTTGTCGGATTTACGGCTGATCTTATCGACCTCGTCGATATAGACGATACCGCGCTGGGCACGCTCGACATTGTAATCGGCGGCCTGCAGCAGCTTCAGGATGATGTTCTCGACATCCTCGCCCACATAGCCGGCCTCGGTGAGAGTGGTGGCATCGGCCATGGTGAAGGGCACATCGAGGATGCGCGCCAGCGTCTGGGCAAGCAGCGTCTTGCCGCAGCCCGTGGGGCCGACCAAGAGGATGTTCGACTTCGCCAGTTCGACGTCGGCGTTCTTGCTCGAATGATTGAGCCGCTTGTAGTGGTTGTGGACGGCCACAGAGAGCACGCGCTTGGCGTATTCCTGGCCGATCACGTAATCGTCGAGAACGGCGCAAATCTCCATCGGGGTCGGGACGCCGTCCCGCGACTTCACGAGAGAACTCTTGTTCTCCTCGCGGATGATATCCATGCAGAGTTCGACGCATTCATCGCAGATGAACACGGTCGGCCCGGCAATGAGCTTGCGCACCTCGTGCTGGCTCTTCCCGCAGAAGGAGCAGTAGAGGGTGTTCTTCGAATCTGTTCCGCTCACCTTGCTCATCCGCTCATCCAGTCCTCAATGGCTATATATACGGCGAGGGAGGATTTCCACCCGCAACCTTTAGCCGTTGTTTCCACCTCGCAAGCTGGGCCCCTCCTCCGCCGAAAAGTTGCCCGACGCGGCAATCTCAGCATGCTACTGCGTCCCTGATCAAGGATTGATTAATCGCTAAGTTCCTTCCGGCAGCTGCCAGCAACCACGATGCAGCTTCATGCCTATCAGTGCGGTATCGGCGCTTACGCCGCCTCCCTTCGATTAGGGGCTAACACGAACCGAGCCACATTCCGATTGGTGCCCCGCTACGATACGGGCGCCAACTTTTCCATCTTCTCGTCGATGGTGTAGCGCTTCGTGATCACCTCATCGACCAGGCCGAATGCCTTCGCGTCCTCCGCCGACATGAAATAATCACGGTCAAGAGTCTTATCGATGGTCGCGTAGTCCTGGCCGGTATGTTTCACATAGATATCGTTGAGGCGCCGCTTCATTTTGATGATGTCTTCGGCGTGGCGTTCGATGTCACTTGCCTGCCCCTGGAAGCCACCGGAGGGCTGGTGCAGAAGCACGCGCGCGTTGGGAAGCACGTAGCGCATGCCCTTTGCACCGGCGCAGAGCAGCAAAGAGCCCATCGACGCCGCCTGCCCGATGCAAAGCGTCGCAACCGGCGGGCGAATAAATTGCATGGTATCGTAAATGGCCATGCCCGAGGTGACGACGCCACCCGGCGAATTGATATAGAGCGAGATCTCCTTTTTCGGGTTCTCAGCCTCCAAGAACAGAAGCTGCGCCGTGATCAACGACGCCACGTGATCCTCGATGGGGCCCGTCACGAACACGATGCGCTCCTTGAGGAGACGCGAATAAATGTCGTAGGCCCGTTCGCCGCGGTTGGTCTGCTCGACCACCATGGGAACAAGGGTGCTGAGGGAGAGTTCTGCCGGATCTCTCATGAATTATCCTGACGCGCGAAACTGCGCTTGGGGGATTTTCCTGCGAATCCCTAATGAGCGCTACTACATATTGGGTCCTGTCCCGAAATGGAAGAGGCAGCGCCCAACGGCGTAAACCGCCGGTCTTCTAACCGTGCTTTTGGTCATGGTCATGTCCGTGATCATTATGGGAATGGTCGTGACCATGATCGTGGTGATGATGCCCATGGTCGTTGTCGGGGTCGGCGTAAAGCTCCTCAGCGGTGACAGGCTTTTCCGTCACCTTGGCTAGCTCTGTGAGGTAATCGACCACCTTGTCCTCGAACAGCGGCGCCCGGATTTCTGCCAGCATTTGCGGGTTGTTGCGATAGTAGTCGTAGACCTTGCGTTCTTGCCCCGGGAATTGGCGGACGCGCTCCAGCAGCGCGCGGCTCACCTCCTCATCCGTCACGGTGATCTTGTTGCGCGTGCCAATCTCCGACAGCACCAGCCCGAGCCGCACGCGGCGCGCCGCGATGTCCCGATATTCCTCGCGCGCCTTTTCCTCGGTCGTGCCTTCATTGGCGAAGCTTCGCTTGGTGCGCTCCAGATCACCGGTAACCTGCTGCCAGATCGCTTCGAACTCGTTGTCGACCAATGTCGGCGGCAGTTCGAAGGTATGGCCCTCGTTGAGCGCGTCGAGCAGGGAGCGCTTGAGCTTGAGGCGCGATGCTGCCGCGCGGTCTTGCTCCAGGCGCGTCTTGACCGCGGTGCGCAGCTGCTCGAGAGACTCGATGCCAAGCCCCTTGGCGAACTCGTCGTCGATCGTCGGCGTCAGGGGGCTCGCAACCTCTTTGATCTTCACTTCGAACGTAGCCTTCTTCCCGGCGAGACTCGCTTCGGGGTAGGCCTCGGGAAACGTTGCCTCGATGCTGCTTTCCTCGCCGGCCTTGGCGCCGAGGAGCCCCTCCTCGAAACCAGGGATGAAGTTCGCGTTGCCGAGTACAACCTGCGCGTCCTCTGCGCTGCCGCCTTCGAAGACTTCGCCGGCAAGCTTGCCGACAAAATCCATGGTTACGCGGTCACCGTTCTCGGCCGCGCCGTCTTTCGGTTTGTATTGGAGATTGGTGGCTGCCAGGCGCTCCATGGAACTTACGATATCGGCGTCTTCCACTGAAGCTACCGGCCGTTCCAGATTGACCTTGCTCACGTCCATGATCTCGAATTTCGGAAGGACCTCGAACGAGAGCGTGTAGGCAAGATCGCCCTTGCCGTCGAAAATGCTATCGATCTCGCTCTCATCCTCGGGAAGCCCGACCCTGGGCTGGAATGCCGGCTGCTCCTGCCGTTGGGAGATTGCTTCCTGACTCGTCTCGGCGACGGCCTGCTGCACGACCTCCGCCATCACCGAGCGGCCGTAGACCCTGCGCAAATGGTCTGTGGGCACATGGCCGGGTCTGAAGCCCTTCAGCCGCACGCGGCTTTTCAGCTCGTCGAGGCGCTGGGACAGGCGCTGCTCGAGCTCCTCCGCGCCGATGGTCACCTTCAGCTGCCGCCGCAAACCTTCCGCATTCGTTTCGGTCACATTCATGCTGTCTCAATCCATCGGATGTCGGCGCCGCGCGACGCCCAGGCTTCGTAACGAAGAGGGCAATGCCTCAAATTGGTGCGGGCGGAGGGAGTTGAACCCCCACGGCCGAAGCCACCAGAACCTAAATCTGGCGTGTCTACCAGTTCCACCACGCCCGCAAGTAAAGGCCGGCCCGTCCTAAAGGTTCGGGGTCTATATCACAGCGGATTCCATTGCCACTAGAGCCGTTTTGATTGAATCCGAGTCGCAAGGGATTCCCAAGGCGTGCGAATGCTGATTCTGTCTCCTTTCGGATTGCAGATTCGCGGGGAGGGAGATGATGGCGCGGGCTTACAGCCTTGATTTGCGGCGGCGGGTTGTTGATGCGATAGAGGGTGGATTATCGACCCGAGAGGCGGCGCGGCGGTTTGCCATTGGCATCGCGACGGCAGGGGCATAGCGTCGGCTCTGGCAGCGGAAGGGGATGTGCGGCCTGGCCGTCAGGGTCAGCGCGAGGGCTTCAAGCTCGATCCGCATGAGGACTTCATCCTCGGCCTCGTCGAAGACGTGAAGGACATCTCGCTGGCGGAGATCGCCGCGCGGCTGGCGGAGGAACGTGGTTTGACGGCCTGCCCGGCCACCATCTGGTATTCTTCGACAAGCGCGGGATCACGCACAAAAAAAGACGGCGCACGCCAGCGAGCAGCAGCGCGCGGATGTGAAAGCCGCCCGCCGGAGGTGGTTTGAAGGTCAGCTTGATCTCGATCCGGAACGGCTCATCTTCATCGACGAGACCGGCGCCTCGACCAGAATGGCGCGGCTGAGAGGGCGCGCACGCAAGGGAGAGCGCTGCCGCGCCTCGATACCCCATGGTCATTGCAAGACCACGACCTTCACCGCCGGGCTCCGTCTCGATGGCCTGACGGCCCCAATGATCCTCGATGGGCCCATGCATGGAGGAGCGCTCCTCGCCTATATATGACTGCAATTAAATTGAATCCGCTCTAGCCTTTGGGGGGCGCTGAATCCAAATGCTTCAGCCGCTGCCCTCGGAGGCCGAGTTCGATACCATGCCGCTCGAACGGACGTTCGAAGAGCTAAAGCTCGCCATGAACGACTGCGTTCGGGTTGCCGAGCTTGAGGCGAATCCGGTGGCGCGCGCTTTTAAGGGCGACGAAATTGGTGCCCTCCGACAGCATTGCGACCTCATCAAAGCGCGCCAGGATGCCCTACAGGGACCGTGGCTGCCCCAGAGGCTCTCCTCTTTGGAACAAGATGCTCGCAGGGGCTCTGCGCGCACCATAAGCGCAGCTTGCGGCAAGCTACCCTGCTCATTAGTTTGCCGCAGAGGCCCCGCGAATCCAAAGGCTCCCCGTGCAGATCCGGAACGGCATCATCGAGGCGATCGGGAACACGCCGCTGATTAGACTCAAACGTGCGTCTGAGACAACCGGCTGCACCATCCTCGGCAAGGCGGAGTTCATGAATCCCGGGCAGTCCGTAAAGGACCGTGCCGCTCTGTTCATCATTCGCGACGCTCTCAAGAGCGGGAAACTTCAGCCCGGCGGCACCGTGGTCGAAGGCACCGCCGGCAATACTGGCATCGGGCTTGCCCTGGTCGGCAATGCTCTCGGGCTCAAGACCGTCATCGTCATCCCGGAGACTCAATCCGATGAAAAGAAGGACATGCTGAGGCTGGCGGGCGCTGAACTGATCGAGGTCCCTGCCGTTCCTTACAAGGACCCCTACAATTACGTGAAATATTCAGGACGCCTTGCCGAGCAGCTCGCGGCGACTGCGCCCAACGGCGCTGTTTGGGCGAACCAGTTCGACAACACGGCCAACCGCCAAGGCCATATCGAGACCACGGCCGCCGAGATTTGGGAGCAGACCGATGGCAAGGTCCACGGCTTCATCTGTGCCGTGGGCACCGGCGGAACGCTCGCTGGCGTGTCCGTCGGGCTTAAGGAGCGGAATCCGAGCGTGACGATCGGGCTCGCAGATCCGATGGGCGCGGCGCTCTATAATTATTACAAGCACGGCGAGCTTAAATCTGAGGGCAGCTCCATCACCGAAGGCATCGGCCAGGGGCGCATTACCGCCAATCTCGAAGGCGCCAAAATCGACGAGGCCTATCAAATTCGAGACGCGGAGGCGCTTCCGATCATCTTCGACCTCCTTAAGGAAGAGGGTCTCTGCCTTGGCGGGTCCACCGGCATCAACGTTGCCGGGGCCATACGACTGGCGAGGGATATGGGCCCGGGCCATACCATTGTTACGGTGCTCTGCGATTACGGCACCCGCTACCAGAGCCGGCTCTTCAACCCTAAATTCTTACATGAGAAGGGATTGCCGGTGCCGGACTGGCTTGACCACAAAAAAATCGCCGCGCCGGATGCGTTTGGTTAGCTACGAGGAGATGGCTGATTTGTCGAAGACCTGGCTGATTGAGACCGACGAGCTCGAACGCGAGCTTTCCGCGCCCGACTTTGTCATCATCGATGCGTCTTGGAATTTGCCCGGCGAAGGCAAGGACGCGCGCGAGGAATATCTCGAGGAGCATATTCCCGGCGCCCTCTTCTTCGACATCGACGAGATCGCGGATACGAAGAACCCCCTTCCCCACATGCTGCCGCCGCCGGAGAAGTTCTCATCGCGCATGCGCGCCATGGGCATCGGCGACGGTTCGCGCATCGTCATCTACGACAACAAGGGTCTTTTCAGCGCCGCGCGCGTTTGGTGGACGTTTCGCGTGATGGGTGTCGAAGACGTGAGCGTGTTGAATGGCGGTCTGCCGAAATGGAAACGTGAAGGCCGCCCTCTCGATAGCGGAGAGCCGACAGCGCGGAGCACGCGCCACTTCACCGCGCGGCGCAATCTCGACCTGGTCCGCGATGTGGACGATGTGAAGGCGGTGCTCAAGGACAAGTCGGCCGAGATCGTCGACGCGCGTTCGCCAGACCGGTTCACCGGCAAGGCGGAAGAGCCGCGGCCGGGCCTGCGCTCCGGCCACATTCCCGGCGCGCACAATCTTCCCTTTCAGCAGCTCCTCAACACGGACGGCACGCTCAAGCCGGCCCCAGAACTCGAACGCGTATTTGAGGAGGCCGGAGTGGATCTCAGCAAGCCGGTCGTCGCAAGCTGCGGTTCCGGCATCACGGCCAGTATCCTTGCTTTGGCACTTGCCGAAATTGGACACCGTCGCTTAGCAGTCTATGACGGGTCCTGGGCAGAGTGGGGCGCCGATCAAAGCCTCCCCGTCGAGACGGGCTAGCTTGCAGTTCGCTCCCTCCCCTTCAGGCCTAGGTCTATGAGCAAGCGGTCTTCCGGACAGAAGCAGGATACACGGCTCGCTCACGCCGGCCGGGAACCCACGCAGCAGCACGGTTTCGTCAACACCCCGATCTATCGGGGCTCGACCGTTCTGTTTCCGACCGTGAAATGTCTGGAGGAGAGCGCGCAGCCTTTCACCTATGGTCGGCTCGGGACGCCGACGGTTGAAGCCCTGCAGGACGCCCTTGCGGAACTTGAAGGCGGTTACCGGACCCTCCTCACGCCGTCAGGCCTGTCGGCGATCGCCACCACACTCTTGGCGCTGCTCTCGGCGGGCGATCACGTGCTTGTCAGCGACAGCGTGTATCGGCCGACGCGGCGTTTCTGCGACAAGGTGCTGAAGCGTTTGGGGATCCGCACCACCTACTACGATCCTCTCGTCGGTGCCAGCATCGCCCAGCTGATCGAGGACAATACGCGGGTGGTTTTCACGGAGTCGCCGGGTTCGCAAACGTTCGAAGTGCAGGACATTCCGGCTATCGTTGCCGCTGCGCATGCGCGCAATGTCCTCGTCGTGCTCGACAATACCTGGGCGACGCCTCTCTTCTTCAAGCCCTTCGCCCACGGGGCCGACATCTCGATTCAGGCGGCCACGAAATATATTGTCGGCCATGCCGATGCGATGCTCGGCGCCATCACGACGAGCGAAGCCACATGGGCGCCGATCGCGGAGGCCCATGACGAATTCGGGCTCTGCCCTGGTCCGGACGACACCTATCTCGGCCTGCGCGGCTTGCGCAGTTTGAGTGCGCGACTGGAACGGCATCAGCGCTCCGCGTTGCAGGTCGCCGAGTGGCTTGGCAAACGGCCGGAAGTCGCGCGCGTCATCTACCCAGCGCTTCCCTCCGATCCCGGCCACGCACTTTGGAAGCGAGACTTCACCGGCGCTTCGGGCTTGTTCGCCATCGTGTTGAAGCCCGTGTCGAAGCCGGCCCTCGCGGCCATGCTCGATGGCCTCTCCCTGTTCGGCATGGGCTATTCCTGGGGTGGCTTTGAGAGTCTGATCCTGCCCTTCGATCCACGCACCTACCGCACGGCGACCACGTGGCAGGCCGAGGGACCGGCACTGCGATTGCATGTTGGGTTGGAGGATTTCGGTGACTTGAGGGCCGATCTAGAAGCAGGCTTCGGGCGTTTAAGCGCGGCGAGCTGATGGGAGCGGATCTGGACCTCAAGCTTCGAGGCGGCGCCTTGGTGACGGGATCGACCGCAGGCATCGGCTTTGCCATCGCCCGTGGACTGGCGCGGGAGCGGGCCGAGGTCATCGTCAACGGACGCAGCGAAGCGAAGGTCTTCGATGCGGTGCAGCGTATCAACTCCGAGATTGGGAGCCGCGCGAGCGGCATGGTCGCGGATCTGAGCTCGGCCGACGGCGTCGAGCAGCTGGTCGAGGCGTGCGGACGCATCGACGTGGTCGTCCAACAATGTGGCATCTTCGAGCCGCGGCCCTTTCTGGAAATCACCGACGAGGACTGGCTCCGCTTTTTCGAGACGAACGTCATGAGCGGCGTGCGTCTCTCGCGGGCGCTGCTGCCCCAGATGGTGGAGCGCAATTGGGGACGCATCGTCTTCATCTCCAGCGAGTCGGGCGTGCAGATCCCGCCGGAGATGATTCATTACGGCCTTACCAAGTCCGCGCAGTTGGCGCTTTCGCGCGGCATAGTAGAGAGCGCGCCGGCACCGGGGTGACAGTGAACGCCGTGCTTCCCGGACCGACGCGCTCGGAGGGCGTGGTCCAATTTCTGGAGAAGGTGGCCAATGACCACGGTTCTCAGACCACGTAGGTGGAGGTGGAGTTCCTGCGCACAATGCGCCCCTCCTCGCTCATAAGGCGCTTCGCCGAGCCGGAGGAAGTTGCCAATGTCGTCGTCTATCTTGCCGGCGAAGGCGCCTCCGCGACATCGGGCGCAGCCATCCGTGTCGACGGCGGCTGGTCAGGAGCCTCGTCTAGACCACGCCGGTTCGCTCTACTTCAAGGTGTAAGCCGCGAGAGCATTATCGATCATCATGGGGATGATGACGGTCTTCGTCTCGGGAAGGTAGAGATGATCCGCGCTGCCCTGATTGGTATCGAGGATCCGCTCCGCATTGCCTTTGGTATCGATGCGGTAAAGGGCACCCTCAGCCCAGTCGGTCACCAAATACACGCCGGGCTCAAGCGGCTCCAGACCATCCCAATGGCCGGTGGACATAACATTCGCGAACGGCGTTATGCTCTTGTCCTTTAGGGAGACCGAAACCAGTCCGCCCTTCACCGCCTCTTGTCCCTCCTCGGGCAGCTTTCCAAACTGTGCGACGATCAAATTGTCTCCCTGCACGACAAGGCCGTTCGGACCGTTGAGCGCGTCGTCTTTCAACCAGGGCCCGAAGGTGCCGTCCTTCAGGCGCCAGATCGTGTTATTCGGCATGTCGTCCACATAGATGCTGCCGTCTGGACCGGCGGCCACGTCGTTTAGGAACGTCGCATCTTTGGCTTGATAACGTTGGACGATCTTCCAGCCCGCGACATCGATCTCCACGAGCTGATCAATATCGGCGACGTAAAGCTTGCCACCGTGCAGCGCGAGACCCGTCGGACCGTTGAGCCCCTTGACCCATTCTCGCTCGATCATGGTGCCGTCGGGCTTCAGTTTCGCGATGAAGCCATCGCCATCCTTTCGCATGACCTCACCCCCGATATTGCTGACATAGAGGGCGTCCGACGCAGGATCGAGCACAACCGATTCAGGAAGCGCCAGGCCTTTCGTCTCCCACAGAAGCGTGGGCGCCGCCGCCGCCGCGGCAGTGGCGAAGATCAGGGTCAACAGAAGTTCTGCAAGCCGGCGCATAGCGTTCCTCAGTTTGATTGGCCAATGGTGGCGCTTGTGGCGGCTGGTGATCCCGGAAGGATTCGAACCTTCAACCCTCTGCTTAGAAGGCAGATGCTCTATCCCTTGAGCTACGGGACCATGCTTTGACGCCGCTTGGGCTCACGCCCATTGTAACGGAAATAAGCGACTAATGTGTCCAACGATCGAGCCGGCCGAACTTGAAGTTGTCCGCGTAGGATTTCGGTCTCACCCGGCCGGGCTGGGGCTCGATCAGACGAAACGCGATGCCCTGGCGGGTGGCATAAGCGATCGCTTCCTCCTTGGTCGCAAAGGTCATGTGGATTTGCGTTTTGGTGTCGGCAGAGCTCGTCCATCCCATGAGGGGCTCGATCGACCGAGGCTCGTCCGGCTCGAACTCGAGCACCCACTCCCGCGACGCAGCCCTGCCCTGCTGCATCGCGGTCTTGGCAGGCTTGAAGATGCGAGCCACCATAAACCAGACCTCGTTCTTGGCCCTATGAGCCGGTGGTAATGGTCGGGGCAGCAAGATTCGAACTTGCGACCCCCTGCTCCCAAAGCAGGTGCGCTACCAAGCTGCGCTATGCCCCGATAAAAGCTGGCCCAAGGCCATTCAAGACCAGCACATACAGAGTTCGCCGTATCGCGGCAAGCCAAGCCAGGGCGGAAGGGTGAACACGAGGGCGTCGGCCTATTCCCAGCCCTTCTCCGCCAATCCTGGGTAAACCACGCGGTCGCCAGACTTGAGCCCGATCGCGGCGGCCTTGCCGGCATTCAACTCGAGCACGCCAACCACATCGCCGTCTGAGGGAATCGGGGTCGTGGAAAAGGGCTCGGTGCTGCTTTCGATGCGGTGCACGCGGCCCGTCGCGTCAATGAAAACCATGTCGAGCGAGATGATCGTGTTCCGCATCCACATCGCGGCCGGTTGCGGGCGGTCATAGAGAAAGAGCATACCGCCGTCGTCGGGCAGCGAGCGCCGATACATCAGGCCGAGCGCACGTTCGCCGTCGGTAGTGGCGACCTCAATATTGAAGCGATGCGCGCCCGATGCGGTCTCGAGCACGAGCGTGTTTCGGCTGAGCGCCAAGCCCACGCTTGGCAGCGCAAAGAGGGCGAAGGCCAGCATGTAGGCCGCGACCCCAAGGTTGCCGGCAGCGCTACGCGCCACCGATCTTAGTGCGAGGAAGGACCTTGCGTTCCATCGGGCTTGAGCTCCGCCGCCATCAACCCCTTCGGCCCCTTGCCGAAGCGGACCAGAAGCGACTGCCCCGGGCGCAGCTCCGCAAAGCCACAGCGCCGCAGCGTCTCCATGTGGACGAAGATGTCCGACGTATCGAGACCGCGGGTCAGAAAGCCGAACCCCCGTAAGCGGTTGAACCATTTCACGACGGCCGTTTCCCACTCGCTCTCCGGGACGACGATGACGTGCGTTCGCTGCGGAAGCTGCGAAGGATGCACCGCCGTCGAGTCGTCCATCTCTAGAACGCGAAATGCTTGCAAGCCTTTCGGCCGGCGCAGAACCTGGCAGATCACGCGCGCACCTTCGTAGGCGGTCTGAAAACCGTCGCGCCGAAGACAGGTTACGTGCAGCAAAATGTCGGGAAGATTTTCGTCCGGAACAATAAAGCCATAACCTTTGGACGCGTCGAACCACTTAATCGACCCAGATATTTCAAAAACGTCAACTGTGGCTTCTTCGTCGTGCTGGGTAAAGCCCTCTAAAAGTGGCGGTTCTTTCGCCCCCATGCCGCATTCCCCCGCTTCACTTCCTCCCAGCCGCATCCACGCCCCACACGAATCAGCTGGTGTACATTCGGTGCGAACATAGCATCGCCAGTATGAGCGGCCACTGGAAATTTCCCGCGCGCAACGCATTCTCCACACACGCGCGGCGCGTTCGTCGTCTCTGCGCATTGACGACAACAAGCATCTGATCGAACAACATAACTTGCACCGCACGCGAGAGAAAAGCGGAGTTGCGGGAATCACGCGGCGCGCAGGTGTGGCGATGGCGCAAACGTTTCTACTAGCGAGCAAAAATCCTGTTTCGCCCTCTGGGAAACACTCAAAGGGTAAACGTGTGGGCGCCGGGCAACAATGGCACTGCAATCTGCATCGGATAGAGGCAGAGATGTCTCATTGGGTGACGCGCTTGCCACAGTGTGGCCCATCACGCTAAGGGTTCGACGCCTTCAGGATGAAGCGCGAGGAGGTCATGACGATGAAGTTTCTGCATACCATGGTGCGCGTCTCCGACGTCGATCAGTCCCTCGACTTCTACTGCAATAAGCTTGGACTGAAGGAAGTGAGGCGCATGGACAGCGAGCAGGGGCGCTTCACGCTGATCTACTTGGGCGCGCCTGGCAGCGAGGACGAGGGGCAGGTCGAGCTCACCCATAATTGGGACCCGGAAGCCTATGGCGAGGGACGCAATTTCGGGCACCTCGCCTTCGAGGTGGACGACATCTATGCCGCCTGCCAGCGGCTGATGGACAAGGGCGTCACCATCAACCGGCCGCCGCGGGACGGCTACATGGCGTTCATCCGCTCCCCGGACAATATCTCTATCGAGTTGTTGCAGAAGGGAAAGCCGCTCCCGGAACAGGAGCCGTGGGCGTCCATGCCCAATACCGGCAAGTGGTAGCCCGCAGACCGCACGAGCATTGGCGCCCCCTAGGGGAATTGAACCCCTGTTTTCAGGTTGAAAACCTGACGTCCTGACCATTAGACGAAGGGGGCGTGCCGCGCGCCTCGTCATATAGAAAGCTTTCCAAGTTCAGGCAAGAACGGCGGTGTTTACGCTCCGTTCGCCTCGGCGGCGTCGTCGATGAGGAGCTCCACGCCCTCGCGGCCGTTCCAGCTCGTCGGTCGCAGCCGACCTGCGATGTGCAGGGTCAGGCCTCCGTTCTTTAAGAGAAGCTCCGCCAGCGGTGTCTCACCGACGCGGAAGGCACACGCCTCGAGGCGCGCGCCGTCCGACGACTGGAGCGTGCAGCGAATGTGGGTGTCCTTCAGGAGGCGAACACGGCTTATGCGGTGAGACGGAAACACGAAACGCGGTTCGGGATGTCGCGGTCCGTAGGGGCCCGCACGATCGAGCAAGGTAAGCAGGTCCTTCGAGGCACCCTTCGCGGACATGACGCCGTCGAGCTTGAGCTGACGCGTGAATTGCGCCGTGGCGACCGGCGCTGCGATGCGATCCGTCAGAAAGTCGAGGAACGAAGCTTGCTTGCTGCGCTCCAGCTTGAAGCCTGCCGCCATCGCATGGCCGCCACCCTTTACGAGCAGTCCGGCATGAACGGCTGCCCTGATGGCCGCGCCGAGATCGACGGAGGCAATAGAGCGGGCAGAGCCGGTCCCCGATCCATCTGGCTCCCATGAAACGACGAAAGCCGGACGCGCGAAGCGCTCGGTAATGCGCCCGGCAACGAGGCCGAGCAAGCCCTTATGCCAGCGCTCCACACCGAGAAAGATCGACGGCCGGTCTGGATCCGACGCGAGCAAGTTGTCCGCGGCCGTGTAGGCCTCCTCCAACATGGTCTGCTCGATGGCTTTGCGCTCGGTGTTGAGCGTCTCGAGCTTCGCCGCGATGCCCCGCGCCTCGACCTCGTCATCGCAGGCGAGCAGCTTGGCGCCGAGACCCGGTGCGCCGATCCTGCCACCGGCATTGATTCGCGGGCCGAGAATGAAACCGAGCGTGTAGCAGCTTGGCGCAGTGTCGACGCGCGCTGCGTCGGCCAGGGCGCGCAATCCGGCATTGTGACGAAGGCGCAGGACCGCCAGTCCCTTGGCCACGAACGCGCGATTGACGCCGATGAAAGGCACCACATCGCAAACCGTGGCGAGTGCTACGAGATCGAGCAGCCCCAGCAGGTCCGGTTCGGCCTGACCCTGGTAGTAACCGCCGTGCCGCAGAGCCCTCGTCGTCGCCACGAGAAACAAGAAGACGAGTCCCGCCGCAGCGAGATGCCCTTGCCCCGAGAGGTCGTCCTGACGGTTGGGATTGACGATGGCCGTGGCCGGGGGCAGCGCCTCGTCAGCCTGGTGATGATCGATGACGATCACCTCCCCCCCCGCCATTTGTGCCGCAGCGATCGCCGTGTCGGCGCCGGTGCCGCAATCGACCGTCAGGATGAGGGTCGCGCCTTGCTGGACCAACCCCTCCAGTGCAGCCGGGCTCGGGCCATAACCCTCGGTCAAGCGGTCGGGGATATAGGTCGTGACCCCCTGGCCGTGCGCGCGAAGGAACCGCTCGATCAGCGCCACCGAGGCGGCGCCATCCACATCGTAGTCGCCGAAGACGGCGACAGGCTCACGGTTGCGGATCGCATCCGCGAGACGGTTTGCAGCCTTGTCCATGTCCTGCAGCGTTGCAGGGTCGGGCAGAAGAGTGCGCAGCGCGGGATCGAGATACCGGGAGGCGGTCTGGCTGTCGGCGCCGCGCGCGGCGAGAATGCGCCCCAGAAGCTCCGGTAGCCCGTTCGCCTGGGCAATGGCGGTTGCCACCAGCGAGAGCCCGGAGTCGAGCCTTTCGATCCAGCGGTAACCGCGCGCGGAACGCTGCACGCCGAGGAGTGCAGGTGCATCCTCAAACTTATAACTGAAAGCCGCCGTCACGCCGGGATGCCTACTTGTCTCAAGGTTCCTGATCTTGGCGACAAGTTTAGCTGATTCGCTCCCTAGCTTTCGGTGCTGGCTAGCTTGTCCGCACGTTTCGTGCGGATCCAACGCACCGTGCCGGTCGACGCGCGCATCACCACGGTATGGGTGAATATCTCATTCTTCCCGAAGCGAACGCCTTCGAGAAGCGAGCCATCGGTAATGCCGGTGGCAGTGATGCTGACGTCGCCCGACACCATGTCCGCAAGGGTGTATTTGCGGTTGAGATCATCGATCTCGGCCGCATCGGCGCGGGCGCGCTGCTGCTCGTTGGTGGCGCAGAGCCGCCCCTGAATCTGACCTCCGGTGCAGGCGAGCGCCGCGGCGGCGAGTATTCCTTCGGGAGCGCCGCCGACGCCCATATAGATGTCTATCCCGGTATTTTCGGGGTCGGTGGTGTGAATCACGCCGGCGATATCGCCGTCGCCGATCAACCGCAACGCGGCGCCTGACGCCCGCAACTCCTCGATGAGCTTGGCATGACGGGGACGATCGAGAAGACAGGCGGTGAGCTCGGCGACCGCCACGCCCTTCGCCTTCGCGAGAGCGCGCAAATTGTCCCCGGGGCTTGCGTCGAGATCGACCACGCCCTCGGGATAGCCCGGACCGATGGCAATCTTGTCCATGTAGATCGTGGGGACCTTAAGCAGACCGCCGCGTTCGGCGATCGCCACGACGGAGAGAGCATTGGGTAGCGCCTTGGCGCAGAGGGTGGAGCCTTCTAGCGGATCCACGGCGAGGTCGACCTGAAGGCCGACGTGATCGCGATCGCCAATCGTCTCGCCGATAAAAAGGACCGGCGCCTCGTTCTCCTCGCCCTCCCCGACGACGACGACGCCTTCGATGGGAAGGCGGGTGAGTTCGCGATGCATGGCGTTGGCGGCGGCCGCGTCGGCGGCAGCTTCATCGCCGCGTCCTCGTAACCGCGCGGCGGCTATGGCGGTCGCCTCGGTGACGCGCACAATATCAAGCGCAAGAGTGCGGTCGAGCCCGGTCCTGGCCGCAGCCTGCAACACGTCCTGCCTCCTCCTGGGGCCGCGATGTTGAACCTCGCGTCTTCCAGCTAGCACATTCTTATCACAGTTTTTCGATCCGGATCATCTGCGGCTTGGCCTCGACGTGGCCGTCGCGCGCGATGCTTTGCAAAGCCTTGCGAATGGCGGCTTCCGTGGTCTGGTGCGTGATCATGACCACGGTGGCAGGCGTGCCCTCGCGGCGGCGATGCACGCCTGGAAGCTCCGCGGAAGCGAGCCGCTGGACGATGCTCTCGAGCGAGATCCCCTGATCCGCCATACGGGTGGCGATCGCGGCAAAAGCCCCGGTGCGGTCAAACACCGACAGGCGGATGTAATATCCGCCTTCATGCGTTCGCATCTGGGCTTTCTTATACGGCATGAGGTCCTTCGCCTTCGTGGCGAACGGCGCCAGAATATGGTTGCGGGCGATATCGAGCAGGTCGCTCATCACGGAGGACGCCGTGGGGCCCGCGCCGGCACCCGGGCCGATGAGCATAACGTCTCCGACAAAATCCCCGTCGATGGCGACACAGTTGGAAACGCCGTCGACCTCGGCGATGGCCGTCTCCTTTGGCACCATGGTGGGATGCACGCGCTGCTCGATGCCGCTTTCGGTGCGTAGCGCCACGCCAAGGAGCTTGATGCGGTAGCCGAGACCGTCAGCGGCCTCGATGTCTGCAGGCGCGATGGTCTCGATGCCTTCCACATAGACGGATTCGAACGCTGGCCGCGTGCCGAAGGCGAGGCTCGTCAGGAGGGCGAGTTTGTGCGCGGTGTCGAAGCCGCCGATATCGAAGCCTGGGTCGGCCTCGGCATAACCCTCCGCTTGCGCCTCCTTCAGAGCTTCGGCGAAACTCCGCCCCTCGCGTTCCATCAGCGTCAGGATGTAATTGCAGGTGCCGTTGAGAATGCCGTAGACGCGGGAGATGTCGCTGCCCTTGAGGCTCTCGCGCATCACTTTGACGACGGGAATGCCGCCGGCGACCGCCGCTTCAAAATTTAGGGCGACGCCATGTTTCTCAGCGAGCGCAGCGAGGCTTGCGCCATGATGGGCAAGCAGCGCCTTGTTCGCGGTCACGACATGCTTGCCGGCCTTAAGCGCTGCCTCGACAGCTTCCTTGGCGACACCGCCCTCCCCGCCGATTAGTTCGACAAAGACGTCGATCTCGGGATCCCGGGCGAGCGCGACAGGATCGCCGACAAAACGAAATTGGGAGATGTCGACGTCGCGCTTCTTACGTTTGTTCCGCGCCGACACGGCAACAATTTCGATCGGCTTACCAGCCCTCGACGCGAGCGAGGACCCTCGTGCCGCCATGAGCCGCACCAGACCGCTTCCGACCGTGCCGAGGCCGGCTAGTCCTAGTTTCAAACGATCCGTCATAGGAAGGGATCAGAACGTCCGATTCGCCTTGGAGGCAATGGGAATGACGTTGTGCAGACTTTGGGCCTGTTCGGCCAGAAACTTACGGATGTTGCGCGCGGCCTGGCGAATGCGCTGCTCGTTCTCCACGAGAGCAATGCGGACATAGCCCTCGCCATATTCGCCGAAGCCGACGCCAGGGGATACTGCAACGCCCGCCTTCTCCAGGACGAGCTTGGAAAATTCGAGCGAACCGAGATGAGCAAACATCTCAGGGATTGACGCCCAGGCGAACATGGTCGCCGGCGGTGACGGGATGGGCCAGCCGGCCCGCGTCAGGGAATCGACAAGGCAGTCGCGGCGGCGGCGATAGATGTCGCGGATCTCGTCGATGCAGTCCTGCGGCCCGTTGAGCGCGGCGGCGGCGGCAACCTGGATCGGCGTAAAGGCGCCATAGTCGAGATAGGACTTGACCCGCGTGAGGGCCTGGATCAGGCGCTCGTTGCCGACGGCGAAGCCCATGCGCCAGCCGGGCATGGCATAGGTCTTGGACAGGGACGTGAACTCGACGGCGATGTCCAACGCGCCCTCGACCTCAAGGATCGACGGCGGTGGCGGTCCCTCGAAATAGATCTCGGCGTAGGCGAGGTCGGACAACACAAGCAGGTCATGCTTCTTCGCGAACGCAACGACCTCCCGATAGAAGTCGAGATCGGCCACGATCGCGGTCGGATTGGACGGATAATTGAGCACAAGCGCCGACGGCTTCGGAACCGAATGGCGCACCGCCTTGTCGAACGAGGTCATGAATTGGGAATCGGTCCGCGCCGGAAGGTGCCGGATAACCCCGCCCGACATGATAAAGCCGAATTCGTGGATGGGATAAGTCGGGTTCGGGACCAAGATGACGTCCCCCGGGGCGGTGATGGCTTGCGCGACATTGGCGAAGCCTTCCTTGGAGCCGAGCGTTGCCACGATCTGCGTATCAGGGTTGAGCTTCACACCGAAGCGGCGGTCGTAATAGGCGGCTTGCGCCTTGCGGAGACCGGGAATTCCGCGCGAGGCTGAGTAGCGATTGGTGCGGGGATCGTTGATCGTTTCGACCAGCTTTTGCACGATGTGCGACGGCGTGGGCATGTCGGGGTTGCCCATACCGAAATCGATGATGTCATCGCCGCGCGCGCGCGCCTGCGCCTTGAGCTTGTTGACCTGCTCAAAGACGTAAGGCGGTAGCCGCTTAATCCTGTGGAAATCGTTATTCACACCGTTCGTCCACCCCGCCCAGAACCCCCAAACGAGGATACGGCACTTGAACCACAGAAGGCGACCCCCGAGCAAGCCGCTCCTTTGCGTGTGTTAGTTTTGCTTTTGCGCCGTTTTGGCGGCCGGCGCGGTCGATTCAGTCGGTGTTGCGGCCGGCTTAACCGCCTTGCCGTCTTGCTTGGCCCGCGCCTGCTCTTCCTGAAGTTCGGCGATCGCGGCCTTCTGCTCTTCCTTGGTCATGGTCTTGTCATAGCGAACCAGGTCCGTGAACCGGGACAGGGACTTGCCCGTGGTCAGAGAATCGGCGCAGCCGCTTAAGAAAAGCGGGATTAGCGCAGCAAGAAGGAGACTTGCGGGTCTAAACGGCATGCGCAACTCAAGCCCCGTTCAAGTTGGTGGGACATTTCACGCGATTGGCACAGAGGACTGATTGTTATATTGCATAGCACAATAGCGTTTTGCTGGAAGTCGACGCAGGGGACTCTGCTGCTTTTGCACATTGGCGAGCGTGTGATTAAGCAGTGGTAAAATAAGGGCAACTCGATGCAGGAGAAGAGCGACGGTTCCAAAGAGGTCGCAACCGAGGATTACGCCGGAAACCAGTTCGAGACGCTAGCTCGTAATATGATGCGGTTGTTCGACCAGGGGGCCAAGGTCGTCGCCACGCTCGCAGAGCGATCAAACGGCGATGGCCCGTACAGCGTCTCCTCCGAAGTCAGCGAAGCGGCAAAGTCGCTGGGCGAAATCGCGCAGCACTGGATCAGCGAGCCAGGCAAGCTTGCGGCCGCGCAAGGAGAGCTGTTCAAGGACCACGCGGAGCTTTGGGGCCGCTCTTTCCGCCGCATGCTTGGCGAAGACGTCAAGCCGGTGGTCGAGCCCGAGCCCGGCGACAACCGTTTCAAGGACCCGGACTGGTCCAACAGCCAGTTCTTCGATTTCTGGAAACAGTCCTATCTTATCACCTCGCGCTGGGCGGAAGACGTCACCCGCAACACGCAAGGCGTCGACGATAAGACGCGCAAGAAGGCGTTGTTCTATCTCAATCAGACGCTCGCGGCGCTATCGCCATCTAACTTCGCTCTCACCAATCCCGAGGTGTTGCGCGCCACGATCGCAACCAACGCCGAAAACCTCGTCCGAGGCATGCAGCATCTCGCCGAGGATTTGGGGCAGTCGAAAGATCTATTGCGAATCAGCCAGACTGATCTGTCCGCGTTCGAGGTCGGGCGCAACCTTGCGATCACGCCCGGAAAGGTCGTGTTTCAGAATGAGTTGATCCAGCTTATTCAATATATGCCGACGACGGGCGAGGTGTATGAGAAGCCTCTCCTTATCGTGCCGCCTTGGATCAACAAATACTACATCCTCGATCTCGTCCAAGAGAAGTCCTTCGTAAAATGGGCCGTGGATCAAGGCTTCACCGTGTTCTTGGTCTCCTGGGTGAACCCCGACACGCGTCTCGCGGTGAAGACCTTCGAGGACTACATGCAGGACGGCATTCTCGCCGCCATCGGAGCGATCAACCGGCAATTCGGCATCCGCTCGATCAATGCGCTTGGTTATTGCGTCGGCGGCACGCTCCTCGCCTCGACCCTGGCTTATATGGCCGCCAAGGGCGACGACCGGATTTCGTCGGTGACGTTTCTTGCCGCGCAAGTGGATTTCAGCGAGGCCGGCGACCTTCTCGTCTTCATCGACGATACGCAGTTGAAGGCGTTGGAAGAGATGATGGCGGAGCACGGCTATCTCGACGGTTCGCGGATGGCGGCCGTGTTCAACATGCTCCGGCCACGCGATCTGATCTGGCCTTACGTCGTGAACAATTATCTGCTCGGTAAGAAGCCCTTCCCGTTCGACCTGCTTTATTGGAACTCCGATTCAACGCGGCTGTCTGCTGCCAATCATGCTTTCTATCTGCGTGAATTTTATCATCTCAACCGATTGGCCAAGGGCGAGATGGAGCTTGGCGGCATCCCGCTCGACCTCTCGAAGATCAAGATTCCAATCTACGAGCTTGCCACCAAGGAAGATCACATCGCGCCCGCTGAGTCCGTGTTTATCGGCTCCAAACTGTTCGGCGGCCAGGTGCGCTTCGTGCTTGCAGGATCCGGCCACATCGCCGGCGTGATCAACCCGCCAACCAAGAAGAAGTATCAGTTCTGGACCGGCGATCCGGCAGGCACGCTGCAAGACTGGATCGGCCGCGCTACCGAGGCGCCTGGGTCGTGGTGGCCGGATTGGGGGAAGTGGCTTGCCGATCACTCGGGACAGAAAGTCCCGCCCCGAGATCCGTCCTCCGGGCCATTGGCACCGATCGAGGATGCGCCTGGGTCTTACGTGCGGAGCAAGGACGAGGCTTAAGGAAACAGGGGCAGCTGCTCCAGGCCGAGCGTTTCGTCGAGGCCGTGCATGACGTTGAAGTTCTGCAGCGCCTGGCCGGCAGAGCCCTTCACCAGATTGTCGATGGCCGAGACCACGATGGCGCGACCCTGAAGCCGGTCGGCGAAGACGCCGATATGGCAGAAGTTCGAGCCGCGCACGTGCTGGGTGGCCGGAATCACGCCCTCCGCGACGACATGGACGAAGGGATTGTCAGCATAGGCCGTGACAAGCGCGTTGCGGAGACCGGGCGCAGTTGCCTGGCCGGCAAGCCGCACATAGCAGGTGCAAAGCTCGCCCCGGCTCATGGGCGCCAGATGCGGCGTGAAGTTGACGGTCACTGCCGAACCCGCGGCGAGACCCAATTCCTGCTCGATCTCCGGCAGGTGCCTATGGCTGCCGATGCCGTAGGGCGAGAGCCCCTCGCCTGCCTCGGAAAAAAGAATGTTCTGCTTCAGCGTACGGCCTGCACCTGATACCCCCGATTTCGCATCGATGATCAGGTCGTCAGTTGTGATGAGCTTGGCTTTGGCGAGCGGGAGCAACGCGAGCAGCACGCCGGTCGGATAGCAGCCCGGGCAGGCAACGAGGCGTGCGCCCTTGATGGCGTCGCGATAATGCTCCGTTAGGCCGTAGACGGCGCCCTTCAAAAGGTGAGGTGCGCCATGCTCGCCGCCATACCACTCGGCATAGCTGGCAGCATCCCGCAGTCGGAAGTCCGCCGACATGTCGATGACCTTGACGCTGTCCGGCAGCTTGGCGATCTCGCTATGCGCGGTGCCATGCGGCAGTCCGCCGAACACCACATCGACTGCACTCCAATCGACCTCGTCCGAGGTGACGAGCGCGGGCAAATCGAGGCTGCCGAGATGCGGGAACACTTGCGCCAAACTCTGGCCGGCATGCCCCTTGGCAACCAGCGCGGTGATAGCGATGGCAGGGTGACGCGCGGCAAGCCTGACGAGGTCGGCGCCGGTGTAACCCGAGGCGCCGAGAACTGCCGCTCTGATCTTGCTGGTATTCGCCATGATGAATGCAATGAGGCTCCGCGCTTCCACGCGGGCTTAACGGAATTCGAGAGTTTAGAAAAGGACGGAGCGTGAGCCTTGCGGCTCTTCCGCGCTAGCGCTTCGAGAACTGGAAGCTCTTTCGCGCCTTGGCCTTGCCATACTTCTTGCGCTCGACCACGCGCGAGTCGCGGGTCAGGAAGCCGCCCTTCTTCAAGACTGAGCGAAGCTCCGGCTCGAAGCGCGTGAGCGCAATGGAGATGCCGTGACGGACGGCGCCGGCCTGACCGGAAAGGCCGCCGCCCTTAACCGTGCAGACGACATCGAACTGGCCTTCGCGCTTGGAGGCAACGATCGGCTGCTTCAAAATCATCTGGAGGACGGGCCGCGCGAAATAGGTGACGTGGTCCCTGCCGTTGACGGTGATGCGACCGCCACCCGGCTTCAACCAAACGCGCGCAACGGCGTCCTTGCGCTTGCCGGTGGCATAGGAACGGCCCTGCGCGTCGACCTTCTTCTCATAGACGCGCGCTTGCGGAGTAGCAGCAGCGTCGCCACGGGCGGTGCCGAGATCTTCGAGTGTCATCACGTCGGTGTTGGCGGCCATGGCTCTAGGCGCTCCTTACGTTCTTGCTGTTCAGAGCAGCCACATCGAGCGTCTGCGGGTTTTGGGCCTCATGCGGATGCTCTGCACCCGCGTACACGCGCAGATTCTTCATCTGCCTGCGGCCAAGCGGTCCGCGCGGCAACATCCGTTCCACTGCCTTTTGCAGCACACGCTCGGGATGCCTTCCGTCGAGGGTCTTCTCGGCGGTGCGCTCTTTGATGCCGCCGGGATAACCTGTATGCCAGTAATAGACCTTGTCGGCGCGCTTGTTGCCCGTGAACACGACCTTGTCGGCGTTGATTACGATCACATTGTCCCCGCAATCGATATGGGGCGTGAACGTCGGCAGATGCTTGCCGCGAAGCATGGTCGCGATCACGGTCGCAAGCCTGCCGACGACGAGACCGGTCGCGTCGATAAGGATCCAGGACTTCTCGATGTCCTTGGGTGTGGCCGAATAGGTCTTCATGAATTTGGTTCTTGGCTTTACATCGATTAAGAGCGGCCGCGTTGGACCGAAGGGCGGTTCCTACCGGCTTCGTTGAGCTTGGTCAAGCGAGACAAATTTTTGAAGTTTTATCAAAGGTTTAAATATGTGGTATCATAATACCACGCTGTATGCATTTGAGGCATCTACAGAAATGGCAATGATATCATGTGAGGAGTTGGACCTGCTCGCACGCGAAAATCGCGGCCAAGTGGGCATTCTCACTCTCAATCGACCGGCAGCGCGGAACTGCCTTTCTGAAGATCTCATCGCGGCCTTGCACCGGGGCGTGAATGATCTCAGCCAAGACGACGATCTGCGTGCCATCATCATCACCGGTGCCGGCAGCGCGTTCTCGTCCGGGCACGACCTGAAGGAACTGACGGCGCACCGGAACGACGAGGATCGCGGGCGGGCCTTCTTTGCGAAGACCATGGCGGCGTGTTCGGCCATGATGCTTGCGATCATACGCTGTCCCAAGCCCGTCATCGCGGCGGTCAATGGCATTGCGACCGCAGCTGGCTGCCAGCTTGTGGCGAGCTGCGACCTGGCGGTGGCGAGTATCGATGCCCGCTTCGCGACGCCGGGCGTCAATATCGGTCTCTTCTGCTCGACCCCGATGGTCGCGCTGAGCCGCAATCTCTCACGCAAGGCCGCAATGGAGATGTTGCTTCTCGGCGAGATGGTGGATGCGAACGACGCCAGGGCGCTCGGTCTCGTCAATCGCGTCGTGTCGCCGGATCGATGCCTGAACGAGGCCGTCGAGCTTGGCCGCATGATCGCCAGCAAGCCAAAGGCGACCCTGAAGATCGGCAAGGAAGCCTTCTATCGGCAAATCGAAATGCCGATCGAGGACGCTTACGCCTATACGTCCGCCGTTATGGTGGAGAACATGCTGCATGAGGAGGCAGAGGAAGGGATCGGCGCCTTTCTCGACAAGCGCCCGCCGCGCTGGCCTGTATGAGCCCCTCCTGCACTTGATGAACCACGACGCCTATAGCGACGCGTATATCCGTGACATTCTCGTGGGCTACCGCGTCATCGCCATGGTGGGGGCAAGCCCCAACCCGTCGCGGCCAAGCTATTTCGCCATGAAATATCTTCAGGCGAAGGGCTTTCGAGTCATTCCGGTCAACCCGGGCCAGGCGGGCAAGCCCCTCCTCGGCGAGACGGTTTACGCCTCGCTCCGCGACATTCCGGACGCGGTCGGCATCGTGGATGTCTTCCGCAACTCCGGAGCCGCCCTCGAGATCACGAAGGATGCGATTGCCATCAACGCCAAGGTGGTTTGGATGCAGCTTGGTGTTCGGAACGATGAAGCCGCGAAGCTCGCTGAGGATGCAGGCCTGAAGGTCGTGATGAATCGCTGCCCTAAAATTGAATATGGCAGACTTTCGGGAGAACTCGCCTGGGCCGGCGTCAACTCACGTCTCCTGTCGAGCAAACGTCCCATCCTCGCAAAAACCGGGGTGCAACATCGCGTTATCGGCAAGGATGGCTGAGGTTTGGCCCGACCGCCCGTTCGACGGTATCTTGAAAGGCGGTACAGGCTGTCATACCAGCCTTTTGGCAGAGGCACTCTCTATCCAACACACATTCGCAACGAAACTGGAGACGACATGAAGTCCCTTTACGTAACATTGCTTTCGTTCGGCCTCGCAGCAACGCTGCCGGGTCATGGGTTTGCGCAAACCATGGCCCAGAAGGTGGCCTGCAAGGATGATGCGAAGAAATTCTGCCAAGGGGTGCAGCCTGGCAATGGGCGCATGCTTGTCAGTCTCGCGCCGCACAAGGAGCAGCTCAGCGAGGCGTGCCACCTGGTGATTGAGAGGAACGGCCATTAGGGATTTAAAGATGGTGCAAATGGCTTCGGCAGCGCTGCGCCATCTCTTACCAGATATATTGTACCGGACCTGAGGCGCTAGAGAGGGAATGACCATGTCCGCCGACCGCACCCCCGGCTTCAACACGCTTGCCATTCATGCCGGCGCGCAGCCCGATCCCGCCACGGGTGCGCGCGTGACACCGATTTATCAGACCACATCCTTCGTCTTCGACGACGTGGATCATGCGGCGGCGCTGTTCAATCTCGAGACCTTCGGCAACATCTACACCCGCATCATGAATCCGACGCAAGCCGTGCTCGAGGAGCGCATCGCCGCGCTCGAGGGCGGCACCGCTGCGCTCGCGGTCGCCTCCGGGCACGCGGCGCAGCTTCTCGTCTTTCACACCTTGCTTGAGCCCGGCGACGAGTTCATTGCCGCTCGCCAGCTCTATGGCGGTTCGATCAACCAATTTGGCTATTCGTTCCAGAAATGCGGCTGGACGGTGCGCTGGGCCGACACCACGGACGCGGAGTCGTTCCGCGCGGCGGTGACGCCGAAGACCAAGGCGATCTTCGCAGAGTCGATTGCCAATCCCGGTGGCATCATCACCGACATCGAAGCGATCGCCAAGGTAGCGAAGGAAGCCGGCGTACCGCTGATCGTCGACAACACGCTGGCTACGCCCTACTTGCTTCGTCCCAAGGAATACGGCGCGGACATCATCGTGCATTCCCTGACGAAGTTTCTTGGCGGCCATGGCAACTCGATCGGCGGCGTCATTGTCGATTGCGGCACCTTCGACTGGCTCGCCAGCGGCCGCTACCCGACGCTTTCGCAGCCGACGCAGAGCTATCACGGCATCACGCTGGCGGAGACGTTCGGCAATTTCGCATTCGCTATCGCCGCGCGGGTGCTGGCCTTGCGCGACCTCGGCCCCGCGATCTCACCTTTCAATGCCTTTCTAATCCTCACCGGGATCGAGACGTTGCCTTTGCGCATGCAACGCCATTGCGACAACGCCCTTGCCGTCGCGGAGTGGCTGTCCAAACACGAGAGGGTGGCGTGGGTGAACTATGCGGGGCTTCCCGGCAATGCGTATCACGCGCTTGCAAAGCGCTATTGCCCCACGGGCGCCGGCGGTGTCTTCACGTTTGGGCTAAAGGCCGGCTATGAGGCGGGCGTCAAGCTCGTCGGCAACGTCAAGCTTTTCAGCCATCTCGCCAATATCGGCGATACTCGAAGCCTGATCATCCATCCTGCCTCGACCACGCATCGCCAGCTCAGCGATGAGAATCGCGCGCGCGCCGGAGCCGGCCCCGATGTCGTTCGCTTGTCGATCGGTCTTGAGGATGTCGGCGATATCATCGCCGATCTCGATCAGGCTTTGGCGGCGGGCTGACGCGCGATTGCGCTTTGCGCGCCTTTCGCGATCCAGAAATGATAAATGCCCGCGGCGAAAACCGCGATGGCGCCGGCCTGATGCGCAAGGCCAAGCTCGATCGGAACTTTCAGCAGCAGCGTCCAGACCCCGATGGTGGCCTGAAGCAGCGCGGCGCCGGCAACGATCAAAGCGCTGATCGCAAGCGAGGAGCCCCAGGTGCGCGCTGCGAACCATAGCAGCTGCGCGAGCGTGGCGAGGACGACCGCGTAGCCGAGCATGCGGTGGTTGAACTGCACGGTCAGCGGGTTCTCGAACAGGTTCAGATACCAGGGCGACGCCTCGCCGAGGCCGCTCGGTACGAAGGCGCCGTTGATGAGCGGCCAGGTGTTGAAGCCGAAGCCCGCGTCGAGCCCGGCGACCAGCGCGCCGGCCAACATTTGCAGGAAGATGAGCGCGAGCAGGAGGCCTGCGATCCAGGCGGCGACGAGCGACGGCCGTACTTTGACTTCGCGCCGCCTGTCACCGAGGCCGAACAGCAGCCAAAGCGTATAGCCAAAGATCAACACCGCGATGCCGAAATGCGCTGCAAGGCGGTACTGGCTGACATCGACGCGTTCCACGAGCCCGCTTTTCACCATGTACCAGCCAACGACGCCTTGCAGTCCGCCAAGGAGGAAGAGACCGGCGAGACGCGGCAGAAGCGCGCGCGGGATGTATCCCGCCATCCAGAAAATGACGAAGGGAACGAAGAAGACGATGCCGATGAAGCGGCCGAGAAATCTGTGCGCCCACTCCCACCAGTAGATGGACTTGAAGTCTTCCAGCGTCATGTCCGGGTTCACGTGCGTATATTCCGGGATCGTTCGATAATCTTTGAACGCCTCCCGCCACGCCTCTTCGGTCAACGGGGGGATGGCGCCAAGGATCGGCTGCCATTCGGTGATCGAAAGCCCTGAGTCCGTGAGCCGCGTTGCGCCGCCGACCAGGATCATCGCGACGATCAAGGCGGCGATCACGCTAAGCCAGATGCGGAGCGCGCGAGCGTGGGTCGCGTTGATGGCTGGTGTTTCGATGCGGCGGAGGGCTGGAGCTGCGGTCGTCGACATGGGCCGGTGATAACGGGCGACGGCGTCAAACTCAATGGAGGCCTAGTACCACAATCACCGCAGAACCAAGCTGTTACCGCAGCCCTGTCCCGCTAAAATGCCCAAATGCGCCTGCGTACCCGAAAGCTGGTCGGCACAATTCTCCTGCTTGGCTTTCTCATCGCCTATAGCTGGGCGGCGGTCGCGGTCGGTGCGGGCCGCATCGCGCTTGCGCCGCCGCTGGCGCAATTCGCCTATTTCCTCACAGCAGGCCTGCTCTGGGTGCCCCCTGCGGGATTTCTGATCCGCTGGATGCAGCGGCCGGACTAAGCCGCGCTGACCTGCTGAAAGCCGCTCCAAAGCGCGAAAGGCGCGCCGGACAGATAGAGCGCGGTATAGGTCAGCGACCGATAATCGCCATTTAGGGAAACTCGGGGCAATGCGGTTAAATGCGCTGCATGAGCGGGGAATAGCATGCCCTTTCGTGTCGTGACCGCGGTCTTGAAGCCGAGCTCGCGCGCCAGCGCAAATTCGCGGCGTCCGGCACTGCCGGGATCGCCATAGGGGAAGCTGAAATGCTCCGGCCGCACACCCAGCTCACGCTCGATGCGACCGGCGCGCCGCCCAGCTCTTCGGTGGCGCTCGAGGGGGGTAAGCTTGGAGACGGCGTAGTGCCCGCGCGTGCGCGCGCCGATGGTGACGAGTGGATCGGCCGCCCGACCTGATCTCTCCCACGTCATGATCAGGTCGCGGCAGTCCTTGGCCATGTCGATGCCATAACGATCCGCAAGGACGCTGACGATCTGGCGCTGGGTCGACTCATCGAGACTGCGCAGCCACCAATAGATCTGCTCGAAGCTCCTCTGCTTCTCCGCCACCGTGCCCGTGGGCAATTGCCATAGATCGCCGTTGCGACAAAGCTCGATGCCATCTTCAGCGCGCGCCACGATCTTCTCCAGCGCCAGCCACCAAAGCTCGCCCTTGCCGTCCGGGAAGTCGGTCGGCACATAGATCGTCATGGGCAGGCCGTGAGCCTTGAAGAGCGGGTAGGCGTGTTCAAGAATGTCGCGATAGCCGTCGTCGAAGGTGAAGGACACAAAGCGGCGGTCGGTCCCCTCCTCCAGCCGCGTCACGGCCTCATCGAGCGAGACGACATCGAGGCCGGCATCCTGCACCTGGTCGAGCACGGAAGCAGAAAATCGGGCGTCACCTCGAGGATGCGGTTCGGCGCAAACGCCTTCTCCTCCCCCTCTGGGCGCACCTGATGCAGCGGGAAAATCAACCCAGTGCCTTGCGTATAGGGTGCGAGCAGCCGGTGCGCCTTCGAATGGTAAAGGCCCGACATGGCCGCCTTCATCATCGCGGTCTTCACGTTCTGCACGGCCGTTCTCCTCCTCCAGCCATCAACCGTTAACCCGGCTCTGGCATCGTCCAAGGAGGGATCGTGACAGCGGTTCCTTGCAAAACGATTGCCGCCCGAAAGAGAGCGGAAGGTAGGGTCCTCCAGCGGGGGCCGTGAAGGATGGTATCCGCGTATGAGTTCCACTGCGCTTTTCCGCACGGAAGCCGAGTCCGCCAGACGCAGGCTCGAGCAATGCGGCCCGATTTTCGTCGATACGAGCCCGGGCAAGATTTCGCTTCACCTCACCGACGATTGGGCGAGCCTCCAGGCGACCTGGGAGGCGCTCCAGGACGTCGCGGCGTGTAGCGGCCCAGACCTACGATTGGGCGCGCGCGATTGCGCGCCATGTGCTCGGGCCGGAAGGCCGGGAAGCCGTGATTGCCGTCGGGTACGGAAGCGATGGTGCCCCCCTTCTGCTTTGGCCGTTCGAGATGGCGAAAGCGGCGGGCATGCCGGTTCTGTCGTGGCTCGGCCACGATCACGCAATTACAATATGGGATTGTTCGCGCCCGACGCCGCGGAGAGGTTCAACGCCGACGACATCGGCCGTCTGCTGACCGCCGTTGGCCGCGAGTGCGCGCATGGTCCTCACAGCCCAGCCCGAAGCCTGGGACGGCATCCCAAACCCCTTTGCCAAGCTTTCGCATCAAGTCGCACCCAATAGCGGCTACGCCGTCAAGCTCGGCGACTTCGATACCCTCTTCAAGGAGCGCTTCAGCAAGCGCTCGCGCGGCACGTTGAACCGCAAAGAACGGAATGATGGATGTCTTCTTCGCGCAGAAGACCCGCCAATTCGCTGAGATGGGCGTCAAGGACGTCTTCGATGTGCATGCGCGCGCCTTCTATCGCGAGGTGGCGCAATCCCAGCAGGCTCCATCTCGGATTTCTCAAGGCCGGCGACGACATCGCCGCAACGTTCAGCGGAACGTCTGTCACAACCGCATGGCCGTCTCGCTGTCGTCGCTCGCCGAAGGCGAGGTGCAGCGCTTCTCCCCCGGAGGCCTCCTCCTTCGCCACCAGATCAAGGAAGCTTGCGAGGAGGGACTTGCCCTTTACGCCATGGGCGTCGGCGAAGCGCGCCACAAAACGGAGTGGTGCGAGATCACGCAACCGCTGTTCGACAGCTTCATCGCCTTGAAGCCCCAAGGTCTCATACTGACGCAGGCCTTCGCCGTTATGGCGCGGGCAAGCGGGTCATCTAAACCAATCGCTATCTGTGGCCCTTGGTAAAGCGCTTCCGGCGCACTCTGCTTGCCCGCAAGGCGGACGGCGCAGGGGCGCGCTCAACCCATGGCGGCGACGCGGCCGAAGAAACCTGAGCGCGCGCCCTTGCCATCCTGCTCGTAGACGACGATCGGGCAACCCAGCTGCACGAATTCCGACAAATCCTCTTGGCCGCCCTTGGCGCTTGCACCCTTAGGCAGCACGGCGACCATCACCGGCAATTCCAGCCGCAACGCGGGCTTCAACTTCTTCGCCGCGTCATAGTCGGCATGAAGCACCACGCAGTCATAGGCCTTGGTGAGGGCATCGAAGAGACGGCCGAAGCGGGCGACCTCATCGCCGTCTGACTTGATCGCCGGATTGCCGGCTGGAATGACCTGGAGCGCGGTGTCGGGATCGATCCGGATCACATCCTCAAACCCGGCGCGTCCAGCCAGCAGGTCCGTAAAGCCCGGCGCGCGCGGAAGTCCAAGCGCGCCCGACACGGCGGACGCACTGCGGGTGAGGTCTACCAGTACGACGCGCTCGCGCTTGGCGACAAAACCGCGCGCGATCTCGATCGCTTCTGCCGCTGCATCTGCCTTGGGGGAGGCAGAAGAAACGAGCAGCGCGCGAGGCGCCTCCCCGTTCGCCGTCGCCACAACGTGATTGAGCACGGCGTCGAGAGACTTGAGAATGGGCCCGATGCGGCCATTGCCGGCCTTCAAAGGTCGCGGAGCGGTTTGGCGCGGGCTTTCAGCGGACGGCTCTCGATGCGACGCAGCCAGCCTCTGTTGGAGGTAATGCCGCAAATCGTTCGGCCGCGTGGACGGCAGCTCCACAGCTTCTTCAATCCCGGCGTCGATGATCGCCGCATCCTCTGTATTGGGCGGACTCTCCATGTGCGATGCGGCATCTCCTGTCTTGAATGCTTGGCGCACGCGCTGAAAAATGCCGGCGGCTTGTTGACCCACCGCGGGTTGCGCCTGCGCCGTGGACGGTGTCGGCGCCGCAAGTGGCTCGGCTCTCTTCATCTCAGTCCCCTTTAGCCATTTCGGGCGCACGCGGGGTGCACGCGGCAGAGTTGGTTCCGCCTCCGCCGCTACAGGCTCGGATAGAGGTTCGGCAATCGTAGCGACGGAAGTTGGAATGGCGACGGTCGCAGCCGCAGCCGGCGGCGTGGCAGCTTGGGACGTTTGCGGCTGCGGTGGCTGTACGGCCTGACGGGTGAGTCTGGCCCGGGGCGCTTGCGGTGTGGCACGGACCGGCGGAGCGCGAAGAGACGGCTCGGTCTCCCGCAGGGGCATGGCTGGGGTCCCGCTCATCAGCTCACGCGCGAGGATGTAAGCGATCGCCAGCAACGCAGCGGCGAGCGTTGCGAGGAGTGTCATCGGCAGCCGTTTGGGGAAGGACGGCAGCAGCGAGGCGTGGGCGCGCGAGACGATCGCGGCTTGCGCCGGCACCGAGCCCACGTCGTGGCGCGCGCTCGCGTCCTGATACCGCGCCAGGTACGATTCCAGGAGATCGCGATTGGCCTTGGCCTCGCGCTCGAGCGCGCGCAACTGGATCTCGGCGTCGCTCATTCCGGAGCCCCGGGTCTTCACATCGTTCAGGCTCTTGCGCAGCGAGCTCTCGCGCGCGCTTGCGACCTGCGCCTCATTCTCCAGGCCCTTGACGATCTTGGTCGCCTCCAAGCGGATCTGCTCACGACTGTCAGCAAGCTCGGAGTTCAGTTGCTTGATGCGGGGGTGGGATGGCATCAACGTCGCGGAAAGCTTTGCAAGCTGGCGCTGCACCTGGGCGCGCTGCTCGGTCAGCCGGCTGATCAGCTCGGAATTGAGAACTTCGGGAGTGGCATCCACCTCGCCCTTCTCGTCCAGCATCGTCTTGATGAGGCGCGCACGGGCCACGGCTTCGGATTTCTGCCCGGCGGCGAGAATGAGCTGGCTATTCAACTCCGAAAGCTGCTGCGCATTGAGCGTGACATTGTTGCCGCCCGAATAGAGGCCGTGGGCCGCGCGAAATTTTTCCGCGGCGGCTTCGGACTCGGCGACCTTCTTGCGGATCTCGTCGATTTGGACCCGCAGCCATGCCGTGGCGTCGCGGGTCTGCTCGAGCTTTGCCTTGCGTTGCCACTCGATATAGACGTCGGCGAGCTTGTTGGCGGCCTTGGCCGCGAGCGACGGATCGCCCGAGGTGTATTCGATGGCGATGACGCTCGATTTGGCGAGCGGAAACACGGATAGATGTTCGGCAAAGGCGTCGGCCGCCTTCTCGCGCTCGGACTTTGCCGAATCGCGACCAAGCCCGAGACTATGCATCATGCGCTTGAATAGATTGACGCCCGCGTCCTTCTGAAACGCGGGGTCGTTCGGCAGGTCGAGAGCCTTGACGGCTTCGAGCACAAGGTCGCGCGAGGTCAACACCTGCACCTGGCTCTGCACCGCCTGCTCGTCCAGCGCACGGTCCTGCTCCCGGCCCTGATCCGAAGCGGGCCGGGTAAAGGCCGATTCCTCATTTTGAATTAGGACCCGCGCCTCGGACGTGTAGAGCGGCCGCACCATCGAGAGCCCGACAAAGGTGACGATGCCGCAGCCGACGGCAAAACCAAGCACCCACCCCTTCGCGCGCCATAGGGCACGGCCAAGGCCGGCAAGATCGACATCCTGCGCGTCGCCGTATGGGGGCTGGGCTCTTCGCACTCGACTGAACTCCTCGACCGGCCTCCATTAAAGCGGTGCCTCGTAACCAAAGCCTTAAGCCGAGGCCCGCTTCGACACGCCTTGTCAGCCTTCCTTAACTATAGGTGCCTAATCCTTGCGGGATGCGAACCAAGCGACAGTCCGGCGTTTGGCAGATAGCAGTCCTCCTGGTCGTGCTTGCCGCGACCCTTGGCGGCTGCATGCGCGGCGCTATTCCCGGACTGACCACGCCAGATCACGCGCTCAACACGCCCGCACCCCTGCCGCCGCCCGGGGAGCCCATGCGCTGACACCTGACACAACGGCGGCGATCCCGGGGATGCCCGACCTAACCCACCCTATCGCCTCGATAGCGGGGATCGCGTGCGCGTCACCGTTTTTGGCCAGGACAATCTCTCACGTCTCTACACCGTCGACGGGAGCGGCAGCGTGTCGCTCGCCCTGGCCGGTCCCGTACGCGCACGCGGCCTCACCAACTTCGAGCTCGCCGCGAGCATCACGAATCAGCTCAAGGGCAAATACATCAAAGATCCGAAGGTCGCGGTCGAGGTCGAGGGCTACCGCCCTTCTTCATCCTCGGCGAAGTGCGCAAGCCCGGGCAGTTCCCTTACGTGAATGGCGGCATGACGGTGGAGGTCGCGGTCGCCGAAGGCTATACCGAGCGCGCCAATAAACGCATGGTGCGCCTCACGCGCGAATTGGCGGCGTCATGAGCACGGTAATGGTGCCCACCGATTATCCCATGCAACCCGGCGACACTATTTACGTGCTCGAACGCTTCTTCTAAAGCTCGTGGAATCGCTGCCACGCCGCCGCACCTGGAGCCCGTGAGCCCTCCGCTTCGCATCCTGCATTGCCTGCGCACACCGATCGGGGGCCTGTTTCGCCATGTCTACGACTTGGCGCGGGACCAGGCCGAGCTTGGGCTCGAGGTCGGCGTCATTTGCGACGCGACAGCAGCCGGAGAGGGCAACGACCGCGCTCTTGTACGGCTTGCAGACGCCTGCGCGCTGGGCGTCACGCGGGTCGCGATGCCGCGGCAATTGGGTTTTGGCGATTGGGGCGCGCTCGGCCGCGTCACCCGCCTCGCCGACACGCTCGATATCGACATTCTGCACGGCCATGGCGCAAAAGGCGGCGCCTATGGGCGGCTCGCGGTGCGCTCGCTGAAGCGCAAAGGTCGCGAGATCAAGGCGATCTATACGCCCCATGGCGGCAGCCTGCATTTTTCGCCCACCAAGCCATTGAGCCGGCTCTATATCGCGGCCGAGCGCAGACTGGCCCCACTGACCGACGGACTCATCTTCGAGAGCGTCTTCGCGTCCCGCCGCTACACCAACCTTATCGGCGCGCCGCGTTGCCCGGTGCGTATCGTGCCAAACGGCGTTCACCCGCAGGAGTTCTATGAGCCGATGCTCGCAGACGACGCCGCCGACTTTGTCTTCGTGGGCGAACTCCGGCACCTGAAAGGCGTGGACGTCTTCCTCGAAGCGCTGGCCGCAGATAGAGACGTGTTTCCCGGCCGCGCTATCGTTGTCGGGAGCGGGCCGGACGAGGCCGCCTTCAAGAAGCTCGCGCGCAAACTTCGCCTCGGAGCAACGGTGTCCTTCATCGGAGCACAGCCGAGGCAAAGCGCCTTCTCGCGGGCGCGGTGCCTGGTACCCTCGCGGGCGGAGTCTTTCCCTTATATCGTGCTGGAGGCGGCCGCGGCGGGCATGCCCATCATCGCCACCAATGTTGGCGGCATTCCGGAGATCGTCTCCGGCACCCACGTCCCGCTGATTCCGCCGGGGGATGCCAAAGCGCTCGCGGGCCAGATGCGCGCCTTTCTCGCCGACCCGCAGCCGTTCCTGGCGCGCGCCGCAGAGCTGAAGACGCATGTGGGCGAGAAGTTCACCGTCGAGATCATGACGCGGGATGTGGTCGATTTTTACGACTCCTGCTTGGACGCAGCGCCCCGGCAGGCAACGATCCTTTCGCGGACAAGATCAAGCTGGCCGCCGCGAAATAGCGTTCAGCCCGGCAGCGACAATGGCTGCTTGATGAAGGGATGAGAAGCGGGCCCATCGCCTGCGGCTCCGCGCGCGCGCGGCCTGCAGCCGGCGGAGCGCTGAAAGTGGTCGGAGCGGGGAG
>NZ_JBPCOU010000028.1:0-3684 GCF_050999895.1 Methyloceanibacter sp.
AGCGGCGCGAGCACGATGCTCGCGAGGCTGAAGGCGCAGAGCATGGCGAGAGGTGGCCAGGGCGAGGCAGGTCCGGTGATCGCGGCGGAGACGCTGGCTACGCCGAAGATCAGTACCGGCACGTAGAGCGGCAGGACCAGCAGCGCGAGCAGCATGCCGCTACGGCGCAGGCCGAGAGTGAGGCTCGCGCCGATGGCGGCGATGAAGCTCACCGCCGGCGTGCCGACGAGCATGGCGAGCACGAGGAGGGGGCTTGCCTCAAGCGGCAGGTTGAGAAGCAGCCCGAGCACGGGTGCGAGGAGCGCGAGCGGAACGCCCGTCGTGATCCAATGCGCGAGGCTCTTCACCGCGGCCACGAGCGGCAGTGGCAAGGGCCCGGTCGCAAGCACATCGAGCGCGCCGTCTTCATAGTCGTTGTGAAAGATGCGGTCGGCGGAGAGCATGGCCGCGAGCAGAAGCGCGACCCACAAGATGCCGGCGGCGATGCGCGACAAGAGATTGAGATCTGGACCGAGGCCGAGCGGCAGGAGCGCGACGACGACGAAATAGAACCCGAGCGCGGTGCCGATGGCGCCGCCCTCGCGCCAGGCGAGCACGACGTCGCGGCGAAGGAGAGCGAAGGCCGCGTTCATGCGGCGCGCTCCGCGCCTAACGGCAGTTGATGCGCGAATTTTACCTTGAGCGGGGTGTGGCTCGCGACCACGGCGATGCCGCCGCCTTTGATATGCTGCGTGATGGCGCGATCGAGGAGCTTCACCGAGGCGGCATCGAGGGAGACCGAGGGCTCGTCCAGGAGCCAGACGGGGCGCGACGCCACGAAGAGGCGCGACAGACCGAGCTTGCGCTTCTGCCCGGCCGAAAGCAGCGCGGCGGGGAGATCCGCAATCGGCCCGAGGCCGAAGGCTTCTAGGGCATCATCCGTCGTGGCGGTATCGCTGCCAAGATACTCCGCCCAGAAGGCGAGATTTTCGCGCACGGACAGCGCGTTCTTCACCGCGCTCGCATGGCCGATATAGTGGCAATGCTCGGGGAGAGGGGTGTCGGCGTCCGGGCCCGTCACGCTGAAGCGCCCCGCAGCCAGCGGCAAAAGCCCGGCGATGAGGCGCAAAAGGCTGGTCTTGCCCGCGCCGTTCGGACCGCTGACGAACAGCGCCTCGCCGGGTGCAAGCGCGAAGCCAAGCCGCGAGAACACGGTCCGACCTCCGCGCTGGCAGCTGATTTGATGTGCGGCGATGCCGATCGGTTCATCCATTTGCACGGAATTCGCGCAGAGTGCGGGAGGCCTGCGAACAGTCTGACCTGCGCCATAAAATACGCTCGCGCATTGTCTCGCTGCCGTAGAGGCTTTTATATAGGCTGGGAGCGCACGTCCAATGCAGGAGGCCTTGGCCTCCTCGTTTTTTGGCCACGTCCTTGCATGTGGTTACTCTTGTGCTTCGCGGGCAACGCTCCTAAGGGACCTTTCGATTTGGCGACGGACATTTCGCATGACAGCTTCAAGAGCCGCAGCACGCTCGACGTCGGGGGACGCAGCCACTTCTATTACAGCCTGAAGCGCGCCGAGGCGCACGGGCTCGACAATATCAGGCTGCTGCCGTTCTCGCTGAAAGTCCTGCTGGAAAATCTGCTTCGCCACGAGGACGAGCGCAGCGTCAGCGCCGACGACATCCGCGCCATGGCGCTTTGGGTCACGGAGCGAAAGAGCTACCGCGAGATCGCGTTCCGGCCGGCGCGCGTCTTGATGCAGGATTTCACCGGCGTTCCCGCCGTGGTGGATCTCGCCGCGATGCGCGATGCGATGGCGGCGCTCGGCGGCGATCCGCGCCTCATCAATCCGCTCGCCCGCGTCGATCTCGTCATCGATCATTCCGTGATGGTGGACGCCTTCGGCACAGGCGCCGCGTTCGACTTCAATGTCGACAAGGAATATGAGCGCAACGGCGAGCGCTACGCCTTCCTGCGCTGGGGCGCGTCAGCCTTCGACAATTTCCATGTCGTGCCGCCGGGAACCGGCATCTGCCATCAGGTCAATCTCGAATATCTGGCGCGCACGGTGTGGAGCGAGGAAAATCCTGTCACCGGGGAGAGTCTCGTGTTTCCCGATACGCTGGTCGGCACCGACAGCCACACCACGATGGTCAACGGCCTTTCGGTGCTCGGCTGGGGCGTGGGAGGCATCGAGGCGGAGGCCGCCATGCTCGGCCAGCCGATCTCCATGCTCATCCCCGAAGTTGTCGGGTTCCGCGTCACGGGACGGTTGCGCGAGGGCGTGACCGCGACCGACCTCGTGCTCACCGTCACGGAGATGCTGCGGCGCGCGGGCGTGGTCGGGAAGTTCGTGGAGTTTTACGGACAGGGTCTTGGCAACCTGCCGCTCGAGGATCGCGCGACCATCGCAAACATGGCGCCGGAATACGGCGCGACCTGCGGCTTCTTTCCGATCGACAAGGAGACGCTCGCTTATCTCGACGCCACGGGGCGCGAGCCCACCCACATCGCGTTGGTGGAGGCCTATGCAAGAGCGCAGGGGCTGTTTCGCGACGCCGATACGCCGGATCCCGTCTTCACCGATACGCTGGAGCTCGACCTCGACACTGTGGAACCCTCCATAGCCGGGCCGAAGCGGCCGCAGGATCGCGTACCGCTGAAGCGCGCGGCCGCCTCCTTCGCCGAAGCCTTGCATCGCGAATACGGCAAGGGGGCCGAGGCGAATTTGCGTGTGCCGGTCGAAGGCAGGAATTTCGATCTCGGCCACGGCGACGTGGTTATCGCCGCCATCACATCATGCACCAACACCTCCAATCCCTTCGTGATGATCGGCGCGGGCCTCCTGGCGCGCAACGCGGTGGCGCGGGGGCTCCGCGTCAAGCCGTGGGCGAAGACCTCGCTCGCGCCGGGTTCGCAAGTGGTCAGCGATTACCTTGCCGAAGCCGGCGTGCAGGACGATCTCGACACGCTCGGCTTCAATCTCGTCGGCTATGGCTGCACCACCTGCATCGGCAATTCGGGGCCGCTGCCGGACGAGATCTCTCACACCATCCACAAGCATGGGCTCGCGGTTGCGTCGGTCCTTTCCGGCAATCGCAATTTCGAGGGGCGCGTCAATCACGACGTGCGCGCGAACTATCTCGCCTCGCCGCCGCTGGTCGTCGCGTATGCGCTGGCGGGCTCGGTGATGGTCGATCTCGCCACCGATCCACTCGGTACCGATGCCGACGGCACGCCGATCTATCTGAAGGATATCTGGCCGTCATCGACGGAGATCGCGGATTTCGTGCGCAAGTCGGTGCAGCGCTCGATGTTTAAGAGCCGCTACGAGGACGTGTTCAAGGGCGACGAGGATTGGCGCAGCATCGAGGTGAAGGGCGGCCTCACCTACGATTGGGACGGCAACTCAACCTATGTGCAGAACCCGCCTTACTTCACCGATATGTCGGCGACGCCGGACGAAGTGACCGACATCGAGGGCGCGCGCATTCTCGGGCTGTTCGCCGATTCCATCACCACAGATCACATCTCGCCGGCCGGCTCGATCCGACGCGACAGCCCCGCCGGCGTCTACCTCACCGAGCATGGCGTCGCGTATCACGATTTCAATTCCTACGGCTCGCGGCGCGGCAATCACGAGGTGATGATGCGCGGCACGTTCGCCAATATCCGCATCAAGAACAAGATGGTGCCGGG
>NZ_JBPCOU010000041.1:0-32261 GCF_050999895.1 Methyloceanibacter sp.
GCTGGATCGCCCCGGAGGAACATACAACGGCGTCGAGTGAGGCAACGACCAGCTCGGCTAATAGAATCGGAACGACTCCCAAGTGAGAGCGTTAGGGGCGGAAGCCGCAGGGACTCTGCCGGGGAAACGCCAAGGAGGACAGGGTAGGCCTACTCTGTCTGAAAGAATCCAGGAAATGCGCCGAGTTCTTATCGTCGTCGTGGTCGCGATCGTGACCGCCGCCCACGTGCTGGCGTGGCTTGTGTCGCGTGACCAAGTGTCGCCGCCGACTGCAGGCGCGCTGGAAAGTGTTTCCTTTACGCCGATCAATCCCGATCTCGACGGCGAGGCGGACGGCACCACCGAGAGCCAGATCACCTCCGATCTCGCGGTCATTGCCCCGCAGGTCCGCGCGGTTCGCACTTACTCGTCGACTCAAGGCATGGAACTGGTTCCGGGGATTGCATCCAAGTTTGGGTTGCGCATGACGCTCGGGGCCTGGATTAACGAAGAGCCCGAACAGAACGAGCGGCAGATCGAAAGCGTCATCAAGCTCGCCAACACGTACCGGAACATCGACAGCGTCCTGGTCGGCAACGAAACGCTGTATCGCAGCGAGGCGGTGAACGGCGCGGCGAACGTCAAAGATCTCATCGAAAAAATCCAGCGCGTAAAACGCGAGGTGTCGGTTCCCGTCTCGACCGCCGAGGTCTGGGATATCTGGCTGGAACATCCCGAGCTCGTGTCCGCCGTCGACTATCTGGCCGTCCACATCCTGCCCTACTGGGAAGGCCTGCCCGCGTCATCCGCGGTCGACCACGCCGTGTCGGTTTATCAAAAGCTGCGGCGCGCCTATCCCGGCAAGCGCATCGTGATCGCCGAGTTTGGTTGGCCGAGCGCCGGCCTTAACCGTAAGGAGGCGGTCCCGAGCCCGCTGAACCAGGCCAATGTGGTGCGAGAGTTCATTGCTCGCGCCGATGCCATGGGGATGGATTACTCGATCATCGAAGCGTTCGATCAGCCCTGGAAAACGTTCGAAGGCAGTGTCGGTCCGTATTGGGGCATGTACGACGCGGAACGGAAAGCCAAATTCGCTCTCGAAGGCACCGTCGACGAACCCAACTTCCATTTCAAGCTCATCGCCGCCTTGGCCTTCGGGCTGCTGCTTTCGATTCCGCTGTTCGGCATGCCGCAAGTCACCGCGCTACAGGCCGGCGTCATCGCGGCGACGGCGCATGTCATCGGCGCGTGGTTCTCACATGTGATCGACTATTGGGTGATGCATTACTTTGTGCTCGGCGCCCAGATCGCCATGATCATCGGCGGCGTGCTGCTCATTCCGCTGATCGTCATCATGCGGCAACGCATCGAAGAACTCGCCGCCATCGTGTTCGGGGCTAAGCCCGGCCGGCTGCTGGTCGGCTCGGCCAACGCGGCGGAACGCGCGCCAATGGTCTCGATCCATATCCCGGCCTATCGCGAGCCGCCGGGGATGCTGCGGCAGACATTGGACAGTGTCGCCAATCTCAACTGGCCGAATTTTGAATGTGTCGTTGTCATCAACAATACGCCCGATGCGACTATGTGGCGTCCGATCGAGGAGCATTGTCTCAAGCTCGGCGCGCGCTTCAACTTCGTCTGTGCCGAGCAACTTGCGGGCTTCAAGGCCGGCGCTCTTAGGCTTGCGCTTCAGCACACCGCGCCGGAGGCGGAAGTCATCGGCGTCATCGATGCCGATTACGTGGTCGACCCTGATTGGCTCAAAGATCTCGTGCCTGCATTCGAGGATCCCACCGTTGGGCTCGTCCAGGCGCCTCAGGATCATCGCGACGGAACCCAGACCGTTACCCAGGTCGCGATGAACCGGGAATATGCTGGCTTCTTCGATATCGGCATGGTGCAGCGGAACGAGGTGAACGCCATCGTCACCCACGGCACGATGTGCCTGATGCGGCGCGACGCCTTGCAAGACGCCGGCAGCTGGTCGAGCGACACCATTGTCGAGGATACCGATCTCGGGTTGACCCTGCTGGAACGCGGCTGGTGGTCGCTTTATACGCAGCGCCGTTATGGCTGGGGCCTGCTACCGTCCGATTTCGCCGCCTATAAGCGCCAGCGTCACCGCTGGGCGTATGGCGGCGTGTAGCTCATCAAGAAGCATTGGCGCGCCTTTTTGCCCGGCGGCAGCTGTCTTGCCCCGCAGCAGCGCGCAGCCTTCTTGACGGGCTGGATGACGTGGCTCGGCGCCGAGGCCGTTGGCGTCGTCATTGCCATTCTGAATCTGATTTGGATGCCGTTCGTCGCCTTTTACGGCATTGCCGTGCCGGACTCCGTGCTGACGCTTCCCGTGCTCGCGACCTTTGTCGTGTTGCTGGTGCAGCGACCGCCAGCCGCGTTCCAGCAGGGTCAACCCGAGATCGGTATCCTCGACAATGGTGTCGCTCGACCAGCTGCCGGCGTCTTACAAGGCGTCGCGCCGCATCAGGCACATCGTGCCATGGGTGACGATGGCGTTCACCTCGTTCCGCTGCACCATGCCGATATCGAAGAAGCCAGCATATTCCCGGTTCATCGGGGTCGTGACACCGAGCGCGACTGGGGCGGCTGGCGTGTGCCGGGGGGCGGAGTACGATCTCGATCCGTATCGCATCGAGCGTCAGGCCCAAGTGATCGTGCGGGCACCCGTCTTTATGAAGCTTCTTGAGCAGTTTGCGCAGAATGCCGAGCAAGAGCCTGAGAATCTGAGCGATGACCTGGTGGAACTCGCGCAAGTCGCTCGCCGTATCCTGAGCGAGATTTCAGAATAGGCGCATCCGACCGCGCTCGGGCTTGGCAATGGTTCCGTCCGGCTCTAAGAGCGGGGGATGCATCAAGCCGCCCCCCGCACGCCGAAATATCTCGCCGACTACGCCCTGCCGGACCATCTGATCGAGGAGGTCGAGCTCGATTTTAAGCTCGACCCGACCGCGACGCGCGTCGCTGCGAAGCTGCGCTTGCGACCCAATCCCAAGGTCGCGCCCGGCGGCCGGCCGCTCGTGCTGCATGGCGAGAATCTCACGCTTCTCAGCCTCGCGCTGGACCGCAAGCCGCTCGAGGCAGAGGACTACGACCTTCGGGAAACGACGCTGACAATTCCCGAGGTCCCAGGGCGACCGTTTACGCTCGACATCGTCACGGTCTGCAATCCAGAAGCGAATGCCGCCCTCTCCGGGCTCTATCGCTCGAGCGGCACCTATTGCACGCAATGCGAGCCTGAAGGCTTTCGCCGCATCACCTATTTCATCGACCGGCCCGACGCGCTCGCCGTCTACACCGTGCGCATCGAGGCCGACCGCGATGAGGCCCCGGTCTTGCTGTCGAACGGCAATCCAATGGAGCAAGCCGACGTTCCCGGCACGAACCGCCATTACGCCGTCTGGCACGATCCCTTCCCCAAGCCGTCTTATCTTTTCGCCTTGGTGGGGGGCAATCTCGCCTCCGTCTCCGACAGCTTCACTACCGCATCAGGGCGCAAGGTCGCGCTCAACATCTATGTCGAGCCCGGCAAGCAGGACTGCTGCGACTGGGCCATGAAATCGGTGAAGCGTTCCATGCGCTGGGACGAAGAGCGGTTCGGCCGCGAATACGACCTCGATGTCTTCAATATCGTCGCGGTCAGCGACTTCAATATGGGGGCGATGGAGAACAAGGGCCTCAACGTCTTCAACGACAAGCTGATCCTAGCCCGGCCCGATACCGCGAGCGACGCCGACTATGCCTCGATCGACGGCGTGATCGCCCACGAATATTTTCACAATTGGACCGGCGACCGCGTCACCTGCCGCGACTGGTTTCAGCTTTGCCTCAAGGAAGGCCTCACCGTCTTTCGCGACCAGGAATACACCTCGGACACGCGCACAGGCCCGGTCAATCGCATTGCCAGCGTGCGCATGCTGAAGACGCATCAATTCCCCGAGGACGCAGGCCCCCTCGCCCATCCGGTGCGTCCCGCCTCCTTCATCGAGATCAACAACTTCTATACCGCGACCGTTTATGAGAAGGGCGCCGAGCTCTGCCGCATGTTGCAGACCCTGCTCGGCCGCGAGGGCTTCCGCAAGGCACTGGACCTTTACTTCGAGCGCCATGACGGCGAGGCGGTCACGGTGGAGGATTTCGTCGAGGCCATGGCGGATGTGTCGGGCCGCGATCTCTCCCAATTCATGCGCTGGTATACCCAGAGCGGTACGCCTGAGCTTGCCTGCTCGCTCGACTACGACCCCCACACCAAGACCGCGCATCTTCGCGTCAGCCAGGTCGTGGCGCCCACGCCGGACCAGAATAAGAAGGAGCCGATGCACATCCCGCTGAAGCTCGGTCTTCTTGGTGCGAACGGTGACGACCTGCCGCTGGTGCTTGAGGATGGCACGGCGCTGGAGGACGGACTTCTGGAAGTGACGGAGCGGGAGCACGTCTTCACCTTCCGCGACATCCCAAGCCCTCCAACTCCGTCCTTGCTGCGCGACTTCTCCGCGCCCGTGCGCCTCACAACGAGTCTCGATGCGGATCAGATCGAGTTCCTGATGATGCATGACAGCGATCCATTTAACCGCTGGCAGGCCGCGCAGACTTACGCGACCAACCTGTTGACGGCAGCGGCGCAGCCCGACGGCGATGCAGCCTCTGGCAAGGAGGCCGTGCGCCTGGCCAAGGCGCTCGGCACCACCGCCTCAGAGGAGGCGCTGCATCCGGCTTATCGCGCCGAGTTTCTGAAGCTTCCGAGCGAGTCCGACATCGCCCGCGAGCTGGCGCGGGACGTCGACCCCGATGCGGTGTGGCAAGCCGGCGAGACCCTCAGAGCCACTGTGGGACGCACGGCGCGTCCAACGCTGACTGATTTGTATACGAGCCTCGCGCCGAGCGGCCCGTTCTCCCCGGATCCGGAAGAAGCGGGCCGGCGTGCCCTGCGCAATGCCGCCTTGGATCTGCTTGTTGCCACCGGCGACGCCAGCGAGATCGAGCGGGCCTTCACCCATTATAGAGAGGCGTCGAACATGACCGACGCCATCACCGCGCTGTCCATCCTCTCTCATCTCGATGCACCGCATCGGGACGAGGCGTTGCAGCATTTTTACACGCGCTGGGAGAACGAGCCGCTCGTGCTCGACAAATGGTTTGCGGTCCAGGCCCGCGCCGCGCGGAACGACTCGGTGGAAACTGTCCAAGCCCTCCTCTCGCACCCGAAATTCTCGCTTAAGAATCCGAACCGCGTGCGCGCGGTGATCGCGAGCTTCGCGCAAGCCAATCCGACCGGCTTCAACCGTGCCGACGGCGGAGGCTACGACTTCCTGGCGTCGGCGGCGCTGGAGATCGACCGCTTCAACCCCCACCTTGCCGCGCGCCTCCTCGGCGCCTTCGAAAGCTGGCGCATCCTCGAACCCAAGCGCCAGGCAAGCGCGCAAGCGACCTTGCAGAGGCTGGCGACTCAAGAGCTGTCGACCGACAGCTACGAGATCGTCAACAAGACTCTCGGCCGCGCTTAACACAGGCCGTCAACGGGTTGTTAACCCATTTTCCACAGTTTTCTTCTGGACAGAGAGAACCTTCATCCTCTCCAATGGTGAAAGCGATTCGGAGATGCGGCAAGTTCTCCGGCTCGACGCGGGTGAACTTAAATTCAGGGGGACCGAATGTCGCGGACAGACTCCGCGCGCGGGGGGTCTTTATCAATCGCCGCGCCGCGCTGGCACGATCTTCCAGAGATCATCACCCGGCATCTTCCGTCGACTGAGCTGCTACGCCGCTCCGTCCCAATCCTCATCGCGACCTTTTTGGCGCTGGCGACCATCGGTGTGGCGTTTCAGATCGTGGGGAGCAAAGGGGCAAGCCTCGGCTCCGCGCGCGAGCAACTTGCTCTCCTCGCCGACCTCACATCCCTGCATCTTAAAGACAAAGACCTATCCGCCAGCACGAGTTGGCAGGCCGCCCTCGGCAGTAGTCTGCCCAAAGGCGCAACCAAGCATGGACGCATAGCACTCCTCGCCGACGCGGAAGGTGCGATCCAGGCCCGCGCACCGTTAGACGGCGAAGCGCCCACCAATCTCCTCACCATTCTCGGTCCGCAACAGCCCCTCACCGTGCTCGGCGCCGATGCAGGCGTGTTGCGCATGACGCTGGTCGACGGCACCGATGCCATCGTTACCGTGCGCAACGTCCCAGGCACTGACGCACAGATCGCCTTCCTCCAGCCGGTAGCCGAAGCCCTGGCGGGCTGGAAGCGCGGCGCCGCGATCGAAATCAGCGTCCTCACCAGCGCGGCCTTCCTGCTCGCGTTGCTGACTGCAGGCCTCTGGTATCTCGCCCCTGCCGAAGCGTGCGCGGTCGATGGCGCGCTTACCCATGAGATCGCCGAGGCGCTGCCCGGTTGCGGCATCTGGCGCTGGAACCTGGCGCGCGGGCACATCACCTGGTCGGCGCCGATGTGCAAGCTGCTCGGCTTGGAGCCGCGCGACAGCGCGATGCCGTTCCGCGTCATCGCCCAGGCGCTGCATCCTGACGACGACCTGCGCGGCAAGGTGGACCGCCACTTGCGCGAAGGCGAGAGTGTTTTCGACGAGAGCTTTCGCTTGCGCCACGCCGAAGGAAACTGGATTTATCTCCGGCTGCGAGGGCGTATCACGCGCGCAGGCGCCGATATGGAGCCCCATCTTACGGGCGTGGCGGTGATGGCCGACCACGACCTCGTGCCCGGATCCGCCGACGCCAATGCGAGATTACGTGATGCGGTGGAATCCATCTCGGAGGCGTTCGTGCTGTGGGACAGGCACAACCGCCTCGTGATGTGCAACAGCAAATATCAGCAATTTCATGGGCTGCCAGAGGCGGTGCTTCGCCCCGGCACCCCGTATGAGGAGATTCTCGCATCGGCCTCTGAGCCGATGGTGCGCAAGCGCGTCATCGTTGCCGGAGGCCAAGACGACGATTCCCGCACCTACGAAGCACAGATCGAAGACGGGCGCTGGCTGCACATCAACGAGCGGCGCACGCGCGACGGCGGCTATGTCAGCGTCGGCACCGACATCACAGTGCTCAAGGAGAGCCAGCATCGGCTTGCGGAGAACGAGCATCAGCTGCGCCAGAGCATTTCCGAACTGCGGCTGTCGCGGCGCGAACTCGAGCAACAGAAGCAGCAGCTTGTCGACCTCGCAGAGAAATATGCGCTGGAGAAGAACCGCGCCGAGGCGGCCAACCGCGCGAAATCGGAGTTCCTGGCCAATATCAGCCACGAGCTGCGCACGCCGCTCAACGCGGTCATCGGTTTCTCAGAGGTGATGCAGCAGGCTTTGTTCGGGTCGCTCGGTCATCCGAAATACCAGGAATATGCCCGCGACATTCATGAGAGCGGCGCCTACCTGCTGGAAGTTATCAACGACATCCTCGACATGTCGAAGATCGAAGCCGGCCGCATGTCGCTCAACATCACGAGTGTCGACATTGCCGATATCGTCGATGACAGCATGAAGGTGGTTAGCAAGGCCGCCGGCGATCGCAAGATCACGCTGTCACGGCACGGCCCGGCGCGCTTGATGCTCGAGGCCGACCGTCGCGCTCTCAAGCAGATCTTCCTCAACCTGCTGTCTAACGCGGTGAAATTCACGCGCGACAAGGGCAACGTCAACGTGCATCTGTCGCGCGCCAAGGACATGGCGAAGATCGCCATCAAGGATACCGGCATCGGCATCCCGGACACGGATATCGCCAAGCTCGGGCGGCCCTTCGAGCAGGTCGAAAATCAATTCTCCAAGAGCCACCAGGGCAGCGGGTTAGGGCTTGCGATCTCGCGCGCGCTCGTCGAGCTTCACGGCGGCAGCTTACAGATCAAGAGCCGCGAGGGGGAAGGCACAACGGTCATCTGCATGCTTCCCATCAAGGCGATCGCCCATGATGAGATCCAGCTCGCGGCCTCCGCCTAGCGCACCTCACACCGTCAGCCCGGCTTTTCTCACGTCACGATCCGATCGAAGGCGCGATGCACGCTCTCCAGCATATCGCGCAGCGTAGCCTCCAGCGTGGTGAAGTTCGGCATGTCCGACGCCCGCGCCAACAGCTCCTTCAGGGCCCGGGGCGCCTCCTCCGGCACGAACGGCTTTTCCAGACAGAGCCGCAGCACCTGAGTGAGCGTGTGATAGAGTTGCGCCGCCAGCACGAGACTCTCGGCGTCTTCGAGAGCGAGCGCTCCCGCGGCCGAAAGTTTCGTCAAGGCCATCTCCGTGTTTTGATCGAGCACCTCCGGATGTTTCGCGGCAGTCACGATCTGCAGAAACTGGGTCAGGAACTCGAGGTCGACGAGCCCGCCCCTCACCTGCTTCAAGTCCCAGATGCCCGTGGCGGCCTTCTCCCCTTCGATCTTCGCCCGCATTGTGCGGACCTCTTCCGCCACGGCGCCGCGATCACGCGACCGCACGAGTGCTTCCCTGATCGCATCGTTGATGGATCTGCGGAGCGCGACCGGTCCGGCAATGATCCGTGCCCGCGTCAGGGCGAGATGTTCCCACGTCCAGGCCGATCCACGTTGATAGTCGACGAAACTCGAAAGCTTCGTCGCAACCGGCCCTTGATTGCCGGATGGCCGCAAACGCATGTCGACGGCATACAACGATCCCTCCGCCGTTTGCGCGGAGAGCGCAGCGATAAGACGTTGCGTCAGGCGCGAATAGTATTGGCTGCCCGAGAGACTTTTCGGACCGTCGGAGTGCACGTCCCCGCCGGGATAATCGTAGACCACGATGAGGTCGATGTCGGAGGTCGCCGTCATCTCGCGCCCCCCGAGCTTGCCCATGGCCAGCACCGCCGCCTCGCCGCCTTGTATGTCGCCGTGCTGACGAACGAGTTCGGCCTGCGCCCGCTCGGCAAGCGCCTCCACGATCGTCTCCGCAAGAGCCGTATAGGCGGCGCCGGCTTGTCGTGCGGAAATCGTACCCGAAAGCACGCGCACGCCGATGAGAAAGGCCTGCTCGCGTCCAACGATACGCGCGCGGTCGAGAGCATCCTGATAGTCGGAAGCTTGCGCGAGCGCATTTGCGGCAAGCTCCTTCAACTTGGCCGGCGTGGGGACGACGCCGAAGAAGCCGGGGTCGAGCACGGCATCGAGCAGGCGCGGCCTGCGGCCGATGATATGAGCGAGGCGCGGGGCGGTCCCCATGATGTCGGCGATCAGACGCGTAAGGGGATTGGCGGCAAGGAGGGAGAAAAGTTGAAGCCCCGCGGGCATGCCTGCGATGACCTTGTCGAAGGTCGCCAGTGCCAGATCGGGCTCGGCGGTGCGCCCGAACGCGCCCAGCAGCGACGGCAAGAGCTCCGTCAGACGTTCACGCGCAGGCCTGCTTCTCGTCGCGGCATAACGGCCCGACTGCCACGCTCCAACCGCCGCGGTCACGGCTTGGGGGTTGCGGAAACCCAAAAGCTCCAACGCCGACAACGTGCCCGGATCGGCCTCGTTACCGGCGAAGACAAGCGTCGGCGCCGCTTCCGGCGCTTCCGGCAGCTTCTCGAACAGCGCCTCATAATGCGTCTCGACGCGGGCGAACCGTGTCTTGAGGGCGTCTGCAAAGTCGTCGGTGCTGGCGAACCCCGAAAGCCGCGCGACCCGGTCGAGTTCCAGACGGTCTAACGGGAGGATATGGGTCTGCTGATCGCCGATCATTTGCAGCCGGTTCTCGACGCGGCGGAAGAAGCGATAGGCCTCGGTGAGATCGTCGGCCGCGCCCTGCTCGATCCAGCCACCCGCGGCGAGACTCTGAAGCGTTTCGAGCGTGCCCCGCGACCTGAGCTCCGGATGCCGGCCGCCGGCGATGAGCTGCTGCGTTTGGACGAAGAACTCGATGTCGCGAATGCCGCCACGGCCGAGCTTGATATCATGCCCCTCGACCGCAATGGCGCCGTGGCCTTTATGCGCATGCACGCGCCGCTTCATGGCGTGCACGTCGGCGATCGCTGCATAGTCGAGATATTTACGCCAGATGAACGGCGAGAGCTGGCTCAGGAATTCCTCTCCGGCCTCCGCGTCGCCGGCGATAATGCGCGCTTTGATGAGGGCGGCGCGCTCCCAGTTCTGGCCGAAGCTTTCGTAATAAGACAGGCCTGCGTCAACGGAGAGCGCGATCTGCGTCGCGCCCGCGTCCGGCCGGAGGCGCAGATCGGTGCGGAACACGTAACCGTCGCCGGTATGCTCCTGCAAAAAGCGCACGAGCTCACGCGTGAGCCGGACGAAGAACGTGGAGGGTTCCACCCCCCCCGCGAGACCTGCCTTTTCCGCATCGTAAAAGACGATGATGTCGATGTCGCTCGAATAGTTGAGCTCGTACGCGCCAAGCTTCCCCATGCCAATAATGAAATAGCCGGGCGCGGGTTCGCCGGACGACGACGAAACCACCTGACCGTCTTCGCGCGCCTTGCGGAACAGAAACCGCACCGCCTCTTCAACCGCGGTATCCGCACCAAGGCTCAAAGCCTCGATCGTTGCGTCCGTCGACCACACGCCTCCGAGATCGGCGAGACCCACAAGGAGTGCAAGGCGCTGCTTGAAGCGGCGCAACAGCGCCATTGCATCTTTGGATGGGCCTCCTTTAGCGAGCACGTCCCGTAGGTCCGCCCGGGCTTGAGAAAGATGCTCGTCGGGATCGCGCTCCAGGCATTCGGCGAGAAGCGCCGGATCCCGCATCGCGAGCGAGGCAAGATAGGAGGAACCTGAGAAGGCGCCGGCGAGAAGACCGCGGACTTGCGCCGATTGTGTGATCGGCTCCGCCGCATGACCGGCTTGCGGCAAGCTGGCCAGCGCCTTAGCCAAAGTTTCGAGAACATCGGCGGCGCGTGCCGCGTCGTAAACCTGAGGCGCGTCCACGATGCGCTTATAGAACGCGGTCACGCCGGCCTGATCTCGACCAGATGGCCGTCGTGGTCTGCGGCGCCATTGCCGGTGACGCCGCCATTCGTCGGCAACGAAAGGACGACGCGAAGGCCGGGATGGTTGTCCTCAAGCCGGAGGCTGCCGCCATGCAGGCGCGCCACGGCAGCCACAAGGCTCAGGCCCAGCCCGCTGCCGGGCTCCGATCGGCTCGCTTCGAGACGCACGAAACGGTCGAGCACGCGCCCGCGATCTGCCAAGGGCACCCCGGGGCCGCGGTCCGTAACGATGATCTCTGCGTTTCCGCCTTTGGTTTCCGCGTGCACCCCGACCTCGGGTCGAGATCCAGCGCCACCCGATGCGAAGCCGCCGTCGCCGTATTTGATGGCATTGTCGATGAGATTGGCGATGGCCTGTCCCAGCAACTGACGGTCGCCCCTGACGAGGATCGGCTTGCTCGCTTCCGCCCTTAGCACGAGGCCGCGCTCTTCCGCCACGGGTTCGTAAAGCTCGGCGACATCGCCAACCAGGGCCGAAACATCGAGAACTTCGCGGCTTTCACCGGCGGCTCCTGCTTCAAGCCGTGCGATCGACAAGAGCGCGTTGAAGGTCTTGATCAGGCCGTCCGCCTCTTCGATCGTCCGCTCCAGTGCCTCGCGATAGGAAGCCTCGCCATACGGCTCGCGCAACGCGGCTTCTACACGATTGCGCAAGCGGCTGAGCGGCGTCTTGAGGTCGTGCGCGATATTGTCGGAGACCTCCCGCAAGCCCGCCATCAATTGCTCGATGCGCGCGAGCATCAGGTTGAGGCTCTCGGCGAGGCGGTCGAGCTCGTCGCCGGAACCGTTCACCGGCAGACGGCCGCTGAGATCGCCTTCCATGATGGTGCGCGTGGTGGCGGCAATAGCGTCGATGCGGGCGAGCAGCTTGCGGCTCACCCAATAGCCGCCACCGATGCCGAAAAGCGCCATGACGCCGAGCCCCCACAGCATGGCCGAGCGCACCATGCGCGCGAGCTCTCGGCGGTCTTCGATGTCGCGTCCGACAATCAGACGATAGCCGCCGGGCAAGCGGAAGACATTGGCGTAAGCAAGCCGCTGTTCCACGCCACCCGGCGCAGGGCGGCTGTAGACGAACTCGACCGGCCCAACGCTATTCCAGAGCTCCGGGGAGACCGCGCTGAGATTACCGGAGACCCGCCGCTCGGACGCGTCCGCCACCAGGTACAGGCTGTTCCCCGGCGTTTCGCTACGTTCGGCCACCGTGCTTACGAGTCGGTTCAACCCGCCCGCCCGATATTGCTCGGCGAGACCCTTCAACTCTGCGTCGATGGTCTGGTGCAGCTGCTGGGTCAGCAGCACCGTTGTGTTCCAGTAGATGTAGGAGATGGCGACAATCGCCGCGGCGCTGAACAGCGCGAGATAAGTCAGCGACAGGCGAAATGTCGTGGTCCGGAAGAGCTTAGTGAGCGCTGTCACGGATGGTATAGCCGGCGCCGCGGACCGTATGCAGGAGGGGCGAGGTGAAACTCTTGTCGATCTTGGACCTGAGCCGGGAGATATGGACGTCGATCACATTTGTCTGTGGATCGAAATGATAGTCCCAGACATTTTCCAGAAGCATCGTGCGCGTCACGACCTGACCGGCGTGTTTCATCAGATATTCGAGCAGCCGGAACTCGCGCGGCTGCAGCATGATCGGCTCGCCGGCGCGCGTCACCTTATGTGACAGGCGATCCAGCACGAGATCGCCGACGACAAAGCGCGTATGCGCCTCTTCGGGCGACGTTCGCCGCGCGAGCGCTTCGATGCGGGCGAGCAGTTCGCTGAAGGCGTAGGGCTTGGTGAGATAGTCGTCGCCACCCGCCCGCAAGCCCTTGACGCGGTCATCAACCTCGCCGAGCGCGCTTAAAATCAAGGCAGGTGTACGAATTTCGTCGGCGCGCAGCGCCGCGATCACGGCGAGGCCTTCACATTTGGGCAGCATGCGATCGACGATGAGCACGTCGTAGACATTGGCTCTGGCGAGATCGAGACCGGTGTGCCCGTCGGCCGCATGTTCGGCGACGTGACCGGATTCTTTGAGGGCTCGCTTGAGAAAGGCCGCAGTCTCCTGATCGTCCTCGATCACCAATACCCGCATGGTGGAGAGTCTCCCTGCGAGGCGCGCTCGCTGCCAAGGCTTAGCCCGCGTCTCTTAACAAAGAGGTGGGCGGCACGGTGGGAGCAACCGCGCCGCCCTCCGGCGTCGAAGGTGACTACGCCTTCTTCAGGGCAAGCGCCACGAAGCGCGTCTGATCGCCGGACTTCACTTGGAACAAGACGTTGACCTTGTCCTTGTCCTTCGCGCCATCCATGGCCTTTTGGATGCCTTTGGCAACGTCGCCGGGGGCGGCAACCGTCACGCCGGCAACCTCGAGGATGACGTCGCCGGGCTTCAGCCCCTTGTCGGCGGCATCGCTCGCGGGGTCGACCTCGGTGATCACGACACCGTCCTCCCCGGCGCCAGGAATGCGCGCGGCGGGAGCGAGAGACAGGCCGAGATTCTTCATTTCCTCGCCGGTCTCAGGCGGCTGCTCTTCCTCCAGGGCGGCAAGCTTCTTGCCGCTCGGGAAGGAACCGAGCTTCATGTCGATCTCGTGCTTTTTGCCGTAACGCATGATCGTCAGCTTGACGTCACTCTGCGGCCGGAGCTCGGCGATCTTGCGCGCCAGATCGCGCGAGTCGCCGACATTCTCACCGTTGACTGCGACAATGACGTCGCCGGCCTTGAGGTCTTCCTTGGCCGCGGGGCCATCCTCGGTGACCTTGGTGATCATCGCGCCCTTGGCTTCAGCCAACCCGATCGAGTCGGCGATGTCGTCGCTCACATTCTGAATGACGACGCCGAGCCAGCCGCGATCGACCGAACCGTGCGACTTGAGCTGCTCCACCACTTCCTTGACCAACTCCGCCGGCACCGCAAAGGCGATACCCACATTGCCGCCGCTCGGGCTGAAGATCGCGGTGTTCATGCCAATGACCTTGCCATCGAGATCGAAGCTCGGACCGCCGGAATTGCCCCGGTTCACCGCCGCGTCGATCTGCAGGAAGTCGTAGGGGCCCGAACCGATGTCCCGGTTGTGCGCCGAGATAATGCCGGCCGTCACCGTTCCGCCGAGGCCGAAAGGATTGCCGACCGCCAGAACCCAATCGCCCACGCGCGGGTCCTTCTGCGAAAAATCGACATGGGGGAAGGTCTTTTCCGTCGTCACCTTGACCAAAGCCACGTCCGTCCGCGGATCGCTTCCGACCAGCTTGGCCGGAAACTTGTCGCCATTCTCCATGGTGACCGTGATTTCGTCGGCGTCCTCGACCACGTGGTTGTTGGTCACGACATAGCCGTCCGGCGAGATGAAGAAGCCGGATCCCTGCGCCAGGCTCGGGCTTGGTTTTGCCGGGGAATTGTTGTTCGGCATGCCCTTCTTGAAATGCTTGAAGAAGTCGTAGAGCGGGCTGTCTTCCGGGATGTCGGGCATACCCGGAATCTGCTGCTGATCGTTCTCCGCGACTTTGTTCTCGCCCTTGACGTTTATGCTGACGACGGCCGGGCTCACCTTCTGCACCAGATCCGCGAAGCTTAAGGGCGCGTTGCCGAAGGGCGTCTGCACGGTTTGATTGGTCTCAGCGACAGCGAAGGGCATGTTGCCAAGCGTTAGCGCCAAGGCGCTTGTCGCGATCAGGGCGGCGGCGGCGGCGAGCACCATCGGCTTGCGCGCCAGCTTCCGCGTGTGGCTCTCAGTCGCGGAAGAGCTCTCGTCAGATGTCATGGGTCACCTCTCTCCAATAAGCAAAGAAATCCCGTGGGCTGATCCTCGCTTCGTACGAGGCACCTCGAACGCAACATATAGGCGCTCCGCGATTACGCGACGGTTTCGACGGGATTAAATTTCTGTAAGGTTAGGAGAGGAAGCCGTCGCGCGACCGCTGAGTTAACCGCGATCCAGCAGGCGATCGAGCCGGCTCTGCTCGTCGCCGCTCAAGGGCGCAACGCCTCCCGCCGAAGCTGTCTTGCGCCGCCGAAAGGCAAGAAAAATCCCAAACAGCGCCACAAGGAAAAGCACAGGCGTTGCAAGCCACAGCATCCAGGTATGCGGCGTAAAACGGGGCTTCAGCAGCACGAACTCGCCGTAGCGGGCAACGACGAAATCGATCACTTCGCCGTCGCTGTCGCCGGCTTTCAGCCGCTCGCGGACGAGCACTCGCAGGTCGCGCGCCAAGGGCGCGTTGGAATCGTCGATCGACTGGTTCTGGCAGACGAGGCAGCGGAGCCCCTCGGAGATATGACGCGCGCGCGCTTCGAGCACGGGATCTTTGAGGATTTCGTCGGGCTCCACCGCTCGGACCGATGTGGACCCGAGGAGGCACAACAGGCCCAAGAGCGAAAGAGCGAGGCGGAGCGTCACGATGGGACCGGCTCGGCCGTTTGTGGCTTCGCCGTCGCGCGCTTAGGAGCTCCGACGCGCAAGCGGCGATCCGAGAGCGACATGGCGCCTCCGGAGAACATGATAAGCGCACCAAGCCAGATGAACCTCACGAAGGGATGGAAATACATCCGGACGCTGTAGCCGCCGTCATCGTGCTGATCCCCGATCACCACGTAGAGATCTCCGTGCCAGCTTGGGTGAATGCCGGCTTCCGTCGTGCTGCTGCCCTCGACGCTGAACTCGCGCTTTGACGGCTGCAGCACCGTCACGGCGCTGCCGTTCCGCGTCACTGTGAAAGTCCCGACGCGCTCTCGGTAGTTGGGACCCTGCTGCGGCGTCACGCCGCCGAAGGTGAGGTGATATCCTGCCACGTCGGCACTCTCCCCGACCTTGAGCGCCACGATGTGCTCAGACCGCCAAGCCGTGGTCGCAACGATGCCGATGACCATGACACCGACCCCGGCATGCGCGAGAGCGGTGCCATAGGCCGCACGCGGCATGTTGCGCATCCGGCGCAATACCTCGCCGGCACCTGCATCGAGCAGCTTGACCCGGTGAGCGAGTTCGGTCAGCGCTCCGGCGATGAGCCAGATCCCCAAGCCGATGCCGAGCGGCGCAAGCCAGGGCCCGCGCTGACGCACGGCGAGAATGGCAATGGTGACGGCAAGAGCAAGGGTCGCCGCGAACATGAGCCGCTGCCCCGCAGCAACCAGGTCGCCGCGCTTCCAGGCCAGCACCGGCCCGAACGGAACAGCGATCAGGAGCGGCACGATCAGCGGCACGAAGGTCAGATTAAAGAACGGCGCGCCGACGGAGATCTTCTCTCCGGTGACCGCCTCCAGCGCCAAGGGATAGAGCGTACCCACGAACACCGCGGCGCAGGCGGTGGTTAGCAGCAAATTGTTGAGGACGAGACTGCCTTCGCGGCTGATCGGGGCGAACAGGCCGCCCTGGCCGAGTGTCGGCGCGCGCCAGGCAAAGAGCGCGAAGGCGCCGCCAATGAAACATCCCATGATCGCCAGGATGAAAATGCCGCGCTCCGGGTCCACCGCGAAGGCGTGAACAGACGTGAGAACGCCAGAGCGCACCAGAAACGTCCCCATCAGGCTCAAGCCGAAGGTGATGATGGCGAGGAGGATGGTCCAGACTTTCAGCGCCTCGCGCTTTTCCATGACCAAGGCGGAATGCAGCAGCGCCGTGCCGGCGAGCCAGGGCATGAAGGAGGCATTCTCGACGGGATCCCAGAACCAGAACCCGCCCCAGCCCAGTTCGTAATACGCCCACCACGAGCCCATGGCGATGCCGATGGTGAGACACATCCAGGCGGCGAGCGTCCAGGGTCGCACCCATCTTGCCCACGCCGCATCGATGCGCCCGTCGATGAGGGCGGCAATAGCGAAGGAGAAGGCCATGGAGAAGCCGACATAGCCCGCGTAGAGGAAGGGCGGGTGGAACGCGAGTGCGGGATCCTGCAGCACCGGATTGAGGCCGTTACCGTCGAACGGCGCCGGATCGAGGCGCGCGAACGGATTGGAGGTGGTGATGATGAAGAGCAGGAAGGCAATGGCGATGGAGCCCTGCACCGCGAGCACATTGGCTTGAAGCTGCCGGGGCAGATTGCTGCCGAAGGTGGCCACGGCCGCGCCGAAGGCCGCCAGCATCAGCACCCAGAGCACCATGGACCCTTCGTGGTTACCCCAGACACCGGCGATCTTGTAAATGAGCGGCTTCGCCGAATGCGAGTTGCGCCAGACATTCTCGACCGAAAAGTCGGAGGTGACGTAAGCCGTCATCAGCGCCATGAAGGCGACCGCGATCAGCAGTAACTGCATCTGCGCCGCAGGAGCGGCGATGCCCATCAGCTGGGAGTCACCGCGACGCGCGCCGCAAAGCGGCAAGATCGTCTGCACGATCGCGACGCCAAGGGCAAGAATGAGCGCGTAGTGGCCGATCTCCGCGATCATGGCTAATTCGCCTTTGGCGAAGGATTGGGTTGGCTCGCCTGCGCGTCACCCTTCCATACCCCTTGCTCCTTCAACCGCTTGGCGACCTCGGGGGGCATGTAGTTCTCGTCATGCTTGGCCAGAACGCGGTCGGCATGAAACACGCCGTCGCTTTCGAGCTTGCCTTCGGCGACCACACCTTGCTGCTCTCTGAAGAGATCGGGGAGCACGCCGGTATAGGTCACGGGCAAAGTCGTGGACATGTCGGTCACCACAAAACGGATCGTGGTCCCCTCTCCGCGCACGACGCTGCCGGCCTCGACAAGACCGCCAAGCCGGAACCGCTGGCCGGGGGCGAGCTCCTTCGCTTCCACATCGCTCGGCGTATAGAAGAACACGATGGAGTTGCGCATGGCCATGAGCACGAGACCGACGGCCACCCCGAGGACAACGAGGCTCGTCCCGATCAAGATGCCCCTACGCTGCTTACGCGTCATGACTTCAACCCAAGCTCCGCTGCCAGTGCATCGAGCTGCTGAAGGGCTTGACCGTCTCCACTGAATTGGCTCTTTGCACGCGCCAACGCCTTCTGCGCATCGTCCTTCCGGTCTAGCACGGTATAGGCTTTGACGAGCTTGAGCCAGCCGCCCAGATCGTTGCCCTGCTGCTCAAGCCTTTCCGCCAGCCTCTGCACCATTTGCTCGACCATCGCCTGACGTTCGGTAGGGCTCATGGCTTGCGCCGCGGCGACATCGCCGGCAGTTGGTCCCGCGCCGTCCTTGGGTTCCGCGCCGGTCTTGGGAGCCGCCCCGCCGGAGGACCCGTCGGCAAGATGCGCCTCGGCCGCGGCAATGCGCTTCTCCACCATCTGGCGCCATGACGCGCTGTCATCTCCCGAGGCGAGCAGCCCCCGCCAATCGTCGATGGCCGCCGAGAATCGGCCGTCCTGCTCCTTGGCGATGGCGAGCAGGATGCGTGGCTCTAACAGGGTGGGATAGAGAGCGAGGGCGCGCTCAAGCACGCGACGCGCCTCCTCCGAAACGACGCCGTCATTGGCGAGGACCAGAGCCTGGCCGCGGCCGGCAAGGCGCTTTGGCGACTCACCCAGCAATTTCAACGCCTGATCAAAGGCCTCGGCGGCATTAGCGTAGCGTCCGATGCCCAGATAGACCGGCGCCACGGCGTCCCATCCCTCGCCTTCTTCGGGATGTTCGCGCAGCCGCGCTTCGACGCGAGCGACGATGGCCGCGAGGTCTTGCTCGCTGGAGGGATCCTCCAAGCGCGCGGCGAGCGGTTGGTCGGGGAGGCCGGGAGAGCCGTAAACAAGATAGACGCCGACGGCGATCAGCGGCAGCATTGCTGCAACACTAAGCATCCCCGCCTTTGAGGCTCGTGATAGCTGAATCTGTTCCGGCGCATCGCTGTCAGCACTCACCAGGAGCCGCCGGGAAATCTCAAGGCGCGCCGCCTCGGCTTCTTTCTCGCCGATCAGCCCCCGCTCGCGATCGGTCTCAACCTCGCGAAGTTGGTCGCGGTAAACTGCGGCGTCGAAGGCGCCACGGCCGGCATCGGTCCCCTTTCCGCGCACGAGAGGGCGCAAGAGAACGAGAAGAACGACCGCCGTTAAGATCGCAAGGATGATCCAAAACAGCACGGAATTGACGGGCTCCCCTACGTCCACAGCCGGTTAGCCATAGGCGAAAGTCGGATTGGGGAGCAAGTCTAAGCGAGGTTGGAGATTAAATCGGCGCAATCCTGGGAATGGTCAGCAGGCAAGTCGCCTGCTCAGCTGATCTGGCGCCAAGTACCGTCGGGTTGGCGGCATGCGGTGCCGCGGACGGTCTGCGGTTGCCCGCCGATATAAATGGTGTGGGTGTAGGGCCGGCAATACTGGCTGCCTTGCGAATAAGGCTTGCCCGGAACAATTTGGCCGCGATGTTGTGTGGAGGGATTGTTCCACGGCGTGGAAGCGCCGGCCTGGCCGTATTCAAGAGCGCGATACTCGGCGGCCGCCGCGATTTCGCGGTCGCGCTCGTCCATTTGCCGGCCGAGCTCGTTGCCGACGATGCCGCCGACCACCGCGCCGATAGCCAATCCGGGAATGCGATTTTTGCTGCCGCCGATGGCGGCGCCCGCCGCTCCGCCCGCAACGGCGCCAAGAACGGTGCCGGTACCTTGCTTATTGTTCGGGCCGCAACCGCTGGCCAGCAGCGGAAGCATCAAAATCGCCAATAGGGGCGCTGCTCTCATCGATCTCCCCCTTAGGCCGCGCTACCGCACGGCCTGCGATGGGACTCTCAAACTCCCATCCTCTCAATTCGAACTTAAGAAATAATAATTTTGGCGGAATTTGGTTGCATTCAAAAAATGTTGGATTTGGGCCGCGCCACGCGCTGAGATGCGAGTGAATGCGGCCCAAGCCCATTTTAATCGAGGCTACTGCGCTGGCGGCTGCTCGGGAGCCGGAACCGGCTCAGCTGGCGCGGGCTGCTCAGCGGGAACAGTCTCTCTCTTCGCTTCCTCGTTACTGCATTGGGCGGCCGTAAGGCCCGTCAGTGCAATCGCCGCGACCGTAGCCGCTAAAAATAGTCTTGCCATGTTGGTGTCCTCCTTTGGCGGCGCGAGACTACAACAACGCGCCGATTTGCACCACTTACTGCAAGGGGGGTAAATCGGCCTCATGCCGCCGGAAGCACCAGGCGCGCGCGGAGGCCGCCGAGCGGCGAGCGCTCGAGTTGGACGCTGCCTTTATAGAGGTGGGCGAGGTCGGCCGCGATTGACAGTCCCAAACCCGAACCGGCCGTGGTCTCATCGAGGCGCTGCCCCCGCTTTACAGCGTGATCCCGCTGGGCCTCGGTTAGCCCTCGGCCGTCATCGTCGACGAGGATGATGAGCCTTTGGCTAATTTTGTCGTGCTCGGCCTCGACCGTGACAGCCGTCGCCGCCCATTTGCAGGCATTGTCCATGAGGTTTCCGACCATCTCCTCGAAATCTTGTTTCTCGCCCTGAAACTTCGGGAGACCCTCGCAGCGAACCGAAATACCAAGGCGCCGCTCTTCGTAGATGCGATCAAGCGTGCGCTTTAGAGCGTCGAACACCGTTTTGACGTCGGTCACATCGCCGTTGACGCTCGATCGCGCTGCCACCCGCGCGCGATCGAGGTGATGGGTGATCTGCTTGCGCATGATGTCGGACTGTTCGACCACCTTGGCGGCGAGCGCTCCCTCCTGCCCCCGCGCTTCATTGCTGATGACGCTGAGCGGTGTTTTGAGAGCATGCGCGAGATTGCCGACATGGGTGCGCGCCCGGTCGACAATCTCGCGATTGGATTGGATCATTGCATTCAGCTCCTGTTGCAATGGGCTGATCTCATCGGGTAAGTGCCCCTCGAGCTGTTCCGCTTCGCCGGAGCGGATCTGCGCAAGGTTCTGGCGCATGGTGCGCAACGGCTGCAGTCCGAACCGAACCTGGAACAGCGTCGCCACCACAAGGCCTATGCCGAGCACGGTTAGTGCGCCGATCAGCATGGTTGTGAATTCCGCAAGATCGCGATCGACCTCGGCGGCGTCGCCCGCGACCGCATAGGAATAGGGGCTGGACTGCGGCCCAGCCGGCCGGATCTCGCGCTCGACGATACGCAAGCGCTGGTTCTCCGGACCCGAGGCATAAGCGCGCCACGTCAACTCCGAATCCGGACGGTTGCCGCCGCTGCTGGGGAGATCGAGTTGCTGATCGAGCAGGGAGTCGGAGACAAAAGTCGGACGAGCCGCGCCGGCGAGCGGCTTGATCTGCCAATACCAACCGGAGAATGGAAGGGTGAAGATCGGGTCGCCGAGATTGGCCGGCTGGGTCGGCTGGTTGCCGCCGTCCGCAGTGCTCGAGGCGATCAGGCTCGTGAGATAAACATTGAGGCGCGCATCGAAGTTGCGCTCCACGGCCTGGCGATAGAGGGAGATGAGGAGGATCGCCGCCACCGGAACCACCACGAGGGTCCACGCCGCGGCGGAGGCAAAGAGCCGAAAGGCGAGCGAGTTAAGCCTCATCGGCTGCGTCGGAGAGGCAGTATCCCAAACCCCGGACGGTCTTGATGAGATCTTGCGGCAGCTTCTTGCGCAAACGCCCGATGAAAACTTCGACCGTGTTGGAGTCGCGATCGAAATCCTGCTCGTAGAGATGCTCGATAAGCTCGGTGCGCGGGACCACGCGGTCACGATGCATCATGAGATAGGTCAGCACGCGATATTCATGCGAGGTCAGTTTCACCGCCTTCCCATCCACCGTCACGCGCGCGGTCTTGGTATCGAGGCGAAGCGGCCCGCATTCCATCTCGTTGCGGGCATGTCCGGCCGAACGGCGCAGCAACGCACGAACCCGAGCAAGGACCTCTTCCATGTGGAAAGGCTTGGCGACGTAGTCGTCTGCGCCGGCGTCCATCCCGGCGACCTTGTCGCTCCAGCGCTCACGCGCCGTCAGAATGAGGACCGGCATCTTGCGCTCGTCGCGCCGCCATTGCTCCAGTACGCTTAGCCCGTCCTTCTTGGGCAGCCCAAGATCGAGTACCACCGCATCGTAAGGTTCGGTATCGCCGAGAAAGTGCCCTTCCTCACCGTCCAAAGCCGTATCGACGGCATAACCGGCTTCGCTGAGCGCCGTCACCAGCTGACGGTTGAGGTCTGGGTCATCCTCGACGACGAGAAGCCGCACAGCCTATCCTCCCCAGCGACGCTTTTGGTCCTACTGGCCGGTGCGAGCGTCAACGGTGACATTGTTGACGACCCCGTCGGCGCCCAGCACCACCAGCTTGTAGACGAAACTGCCGCCTCGGTCGCAAAGGCTGGCATGCACGATCTTCCCGCCGCTGCGCGATTGCACCTTCTGGTAGACGGTTTTGGCGGGCAGTAGCGAGTTCTTTGCGATCACCGGCCCGGCCTGGCTCCAGGGCACGCAATTCTCCGCACCCGCCGTGCCGACGCCAAGCATAAGGGCGCCGGCCAAGACGGCGATGAGAGTTGCTTTGATGTCCTGCCGCATGGCCCGCGCCTCGTTTTCTTGTGCCTGGATCTTATAGCGAAGGCCCTGAACGTCCGATGAACGCTGGTTAACATATCCTTGAAATCGGCCTTATCTTGCCCGTGCCGGCTTCGTGGTCTTGGCGTTGTCGACCTTGGCGCCGAGCGCCGCAAGGCCGAGCCCGCCGAGCGCGAGCGGGAGGCTGCTGATGAGTTCAGCGAGCGTCATATCCCCGGCGGCCCAGAGCGCAATTGTCGAGAGAGCCGTGGTGATGCCGAATCTGCGTGCGGTAGCCCTTAGCGCGAGCAACGGCACCACGCTTCGACGTCCTCGCCGAGCGGCACCTCGACGCTCTGCCAGCTGTCGCCTCCGATGCGCGTGCGCCGCATCCACAGAAACGTACAGTCCGTGGTCGATGGGTCGCGCTTGCCTCGCAGATGCACCGGCGAGAGTGGCCGCAAGCGAGCCCCTCGAAGGCGTGCATCGTGGTGTGTTAGCCCCGAGAAAGGGCAAAGTGGCCGCGGATAAAACATTGCGTCGTCGCATAGCGGCATTTGCGAAATTGGTGGATGGAGCCAAACCGGATCGCAAAATCTCGAAGCCGTTCAAAGATTATCTGGAAGCATCTCAGAGGCAGACTACGCACGTTGGTCAACGAGAAAAACGCCAGGAGCGATTTTTGGCGATAATCAAAACACTCTGAAGAGCAAAAACGCGAGGAGTGCTCACTCTGCCGCCGGCACGGCGCCGCAGGGAACAGCCGCGATGGTGCAGTTGGTGTAGAGCCCCTGTTTGGCGCAGCCGAGCTTCGGGTCCTTCGCGGTCTCGATCGTGGCGTCCGCGAAGATCTTGGTCGCCTTCTCCAGCCAAACCTTCTTCGCCGCCTGCTCCGATTCCTTCCGCGACGGCAGGAAGCCCACGCCCCGCGCCACCACGTCGGCGGTATGGCATTTGAGCTCGGCGGCGCGCGCGGGCTCGGGCGCAATTCCCGTCACAAGAGCGAGGCTGACAGCGGACGCAAACAGCGCGGCGACCCTGAACATGCAACTCCTCCCTGCCTGAATTTTTCTTGGGCGGATGATAACACGGTTGCCGAGCCACAAAAAAGAAGGGCCCGCGAACATGCGGGCCCTGTTGCCTCTCTTGAAATGCCGTCACCGAAGCGGCGGCGCTCCAAACTCAAGCCTCGAAAGCAGGTTCGCCGGCTTTCGTAAAGCCTAGCCCTTCTGCTTGGAATAGGTTGCCTGCGCCTTGGCGAGGTTGCCTTCCGGATCCTTCATGAACTCCGTCTTCGCATCGTCGCTGCCGAAGCAATAGGTCTTGCCGCCAAAATCGCCGTTGATCGAGCAGTCGGTCTCCATCATCTTGCCCATGGCCAAGCCCTGCGTGCACATATTGTCGTACTCGCCGCTCGCGGCGAAGGCGGAGGCTGCAAGCGCGAGGCTGAACGCAGCGGCGGTGACGGTAGTCGCGAGAGTCTTGAACATGTTCGATCTCCTTGGGGGGCTCGTTTCGCGACGCCTCTATAGGGCGTACCCCCCGATCTTACCCCGTGGGTCGCGCATTCACTCTTCACTTGCGGTCACATCCAGGTGATCGGCGCCCTTAGGCTGATCAAACCTCAAGGCGCTCCTATTGGCCCTTTCCATACGGCTTTGCAATCATCCAGGTCTGCGCGGGCGTTTTTGCGCAAGACGTCGCATAGATCGCCGAGACGTCCGGCGAGTTCGGCCCGGGGTTGTCGAGGCAGCGTGGGAAGAGCCGCATGTCCTCGTTGCGGAGCGCGATGCGGTCGTTCCACTTCAGCGTCTCCTTCTCGAGCTCCGTCACCTTCTCTTGCAGCCTCACGATCGTCTTGGTGAGACAGGCCACCCGCTCGGTCTCCGGAACCGTGTTGCAATCGGGCAGCGGCGCGTTCTCGGCCGCGGTCCAGCCGCCAAGCGCCAGCGCGCCAACGCCGAGCAGTGAAATACGCACGATGCGATGAATCATCTTGAGCCGCCTCCTTTGCGAGTGCTTCTTCTCGTCCTCCACCAGTCGCAACGATGCTAGACGCGTGGCGATAGCTTGGCGAGCAGCGCTCCCCCGCCTCACGCCTTCGTGAAGCAACCGCGTCATCGTGCCCTGCCTCTCCATTCATGGTTCGGCCTTAACTTTCGCGTTGCACAATCGTCTTTGCGGTGCGGGGTGGGGACCGGCGGGTGCGGACCGGCATCGGGGGGACTAGCTTCTGCGTGCTGTCACCTGCGATACTGATACCAGGGGTTGCGTTGGGCGTTTCCGTCATGGCGAAAATGCGAAGAGCGGGCGCTGCCGCCTGCCTGCTGGCGATCGCTCTTTCCGGCTGCAGCCGGACGGAGTTGCCGGCGCGCGACTTCGTCCTCGCCGAGCAGCGTCCGGAGAAGGCGGTCGAGCAAGGCAACTCTCTCGAGGCCGCCAAGGCCGCCTGCAAGGCGGAAACCGAGAAGAAGGGCATTGCTTCGGTGATGAATATCTTCTCCCGCTTCCGCAAGGGTTCGGCGGAAGAGGACTTCATCGCCTGCATGCGGCAACGCGGCTACGAGATGCCGAGTTCAGCCGGGAGTTCCCCTCGCCTGTGAGGCCGAGACGCAAAGCGCTGACGCGGACGCAATTTCCCTATAAAACGCCTCAATCGAAGTGTAATTTGCCGTCCCGTCCGTGGGCACCCAAAAAGGTTCGGGGCACGTGTTTCAAGGTGAAGGCAAGCGCAGGTTAATCGATTGGCTCGCCATCGATTCCTGGATCGATTCGGGGCTGTATAACGGCCTCGTACGCTTCAAGGATTGGTGGAGCGGCTATTCGAGCTTTTTCGGCCGCTTCGAGGTCAAGGGCTTTCCGCGCGCCATAAATGAGGTGCTGTGCGAGGCACTTACGCTCGGCACCGGCGGTCTGCTGGTCGTCACCGCCTTCGCGCTTCCCGCCTTTGAGGTCGCGCAAGGCAAGATGAATCTCGCCGACGAATACAGCGTCACCTTCCTCGATCGCTTCGGCAACGAGATCGGCAAGCGTGGACTACTGCGCGACGACTCGGTCCCACTCGAAGAGATTCCGGACCACATGATCAAGGCCACCCTCTCCACGGAGGATCGGCGCTTCTATGACCATTTCGGCGTCGACATTATGGGCACGTTCCGCGCTATCGCCGAGAACGCCCGCGCCAACGATGTCGTCCAAGGTGGCAGTTCTCTGACGCAGCAACTCGCCAAGAACATGTTCTTGACGCCTGAGCGCTCCCTGTCTCGTAAGGTCAAAGAAGCTTTCATCGCCGTCTATCTAGAAACGCACTACACCAAGCCCGAGCTTCTCAAGCTCTATTTCGACCGCGCCTATCTCGGCGGCGGCTCTTATGGCGTCGAGGCGGCCGCGCAGTTCTACTTCGGCAAGTCCATCCGCGACATCACTCTCGCCGAGGCCGCGATGCTGGCAGGCATGTTCAAGGCCCCGACGCGCTACGCGCCGCATATCAACCTGGCCGCGTCGCGAGCCCGCGCCAACGAGGTGCTCACCAACATGGTGCAGGCCGGCTACTACAGCGAAGGTCAGGTCTATGGCGCGCGCATGAACCCGGCCAAGATCGTCGAGCGGGCCGATACCAGCACCCCGGATTATTTTCTCGATTGGGCCTTTGAAGAGGTCCAACGTCTGATGGCGGCAAAGCAGGAGCACATCGTCGTCGCCCGCACCACGGTCGACATCGGGCTACAAAAGGCCGGCGACCAGGCGCTGGTGGAAACTGTGAAGCAATACGGCCGCTCGCGGCACTTTGACCAAGGCTCGCTTGTCGCGATGGAGACCGACGGCGCCGTGCGCGCCATGGTTGGCGGTTTGGACTACGGCGAAAGCCAGTTTAATCGCGCCTCCCATGCCCTTCGCCAACCCGGGTCCTCCTTCAAACCTTATGTCTATTTGACGGCTTTGGAGAACGGCTTCGCACCGAATTCGGTGGTCAGCGACGGCCATGTGAGTTGCGGCCGGTGGTCGCCGAAAAACTACTCCGGCGGATTCCGCGGCCGCATGACATTACGCACGGCACTTGCGAAATCGATCAATACGATCGCCGTCAAACTTTCCCTGCAGGTGGGACGCGAGAAGGTGCTCGCCAACCTCAATAAGATGGGCATCACCCACCTGAAAAAAACCTGCTCTCTCGCCCTCGGCGACAGCGGCATGACACCGCTGCAACACACGGGTGCTTATGCGGTCTTTGCATCGGGCGGATTGGATGTTCGGCCGTATGCTGTCGAGGAGATCCGCACTCTCGGCGGAGAGACGGTCTATAACCGCGATCGCGACGAGCCGCCGCGCAAGCAGATTTTCAAGCGCGAAGTCGTGGAGACCCTCAACACCATGTTGCAGGCCGTCGTGACCGAAGGAACCGGCAAGGCGGCACAGCTCGACTACACGAACTCTGTCGGCAAGACGGGCACGAGCTCGGCCTACCGGGATGCGTGGTTCTTGGGCTTCACAGGCCAGTACGTTGTTGGCGTCTGGCTTGGCAACGACGACTTCACGCCGATGGCGCGCGTGACCGGCGGCAGCTTCCCCGCCCAGACTTGGCATACCTTCATGGTACAGGCGCACGACACCGACAACATTCCCCCGATCCCGGGACTGCCGCTCCATCCGCTGCAGATGGCCGAGCAGGAGCGGATGGCGGCGATGACACAGAACCTTGGTTCAGACATCGGTCCCGCCCCGGCGGCGCCCGCGGAGAGCGTCAAGGACATGTCCCCCGCAACGCGGCAGATCTTGCAGAGCATTGCCGATCTGCTGAAGGACGCCCGCGAGCTCACCCCGAGCCAAGCGCCGCGACCTGGCCGCGCCGAGGCCCCGGCCATCGCCGTCACGCCAAACCTCGCCTCGGCGTCCAACGGAAGCACCCCTCCCTCCGCCGAATTGCCGGGTCCGCCGCCACCATCGGACCCGAGCGTTGGATCCGGTAATGCTGCCCCTCCCATACCTTAAGCGGAGCCCGCGTTCAGCGCCGGTGCGAAGATGCGATCTCGTTTGACGGACCTTTCGGCCATTCACCCTCTTGCGCCTGCGTTGCCAGGCCTGCGGCTACGCATAGAGAGCGGCCCGTCGATGCGGACGCTCGCCTATGTGCTGGTCGCATTTTTGTTGGCACTGGTTCTTGGCATCGGCTCCGCGCGTTACATGATCGAGCACGGATCGCCCCTCACGACGACGCAGGCAGGCCCATGGGTCAGCTGGATGAGTGAGGGCAATCCAAATGCCGACCTGTATACAAAGGCACATCTTGCAAGCAGCGGCAGACTACCTTTGACGTCGACGATGGCGCGCTACTTCCATGCCGATACCGATGCCGCCGGCGACCCGCTCACGTCCGCGTGCGAGTATTCCATCGAAGGCGCGCCGTTGAATGCGCGCTGGTGGTCGTTGGCGCTTTACGACGAGAATGGCGGGCTGATCAAAAATCCGTCGGGACGCTACAGCTTCAACAGCGAGGAAGCCATCCGTCATTCCGATGGCACCTATCGCATCAACGTGGCGAAGCGTGCGCGACCTGAGAACTGGCTGCCGAGCGGGAGTGGACCTGAGCAAAATCTGAAATTGGTTCTGCGTATCTACGGGCCACGCGATACCGATGCATCGGGAACCGGATTTATTGCTTTGGACAAACTGCCGAAAATCGAGCGCAAGGCATGCGAGTAAGAATCCCCGGTCTCTTCGTCCTGCTCGCGATCGTGCTCGCGGGCCTGATCCATATCGTCGCCGTGCTGGCCCTACCCGCGCTCGCACCGAAAGATGCTTGGGCCAGGCTGGTGCCGCTGGGCCCCCCCAACACCATGATTCAAATTCCCGCTTCAAAGCCGGGCGAGCAGGTTATGCCGATGATGGCGCCTGATGTGCGCTACGCGTTCTGCCGCTTTGACCTAACCACAGGCCCGGTGCGTCTGCGCGCCGCGGTCCCAGACGATCTTTGGATGATCGCTTTCTACACCCCAACCGGCGACAATTTTTATACCGTTGCGGGAGCGGATATGCGGCGGTCGCAGATCGATCTGATCATCGCGCGGGCCGATCAAGCCGTTGCCGAGGCGGGTGTCGATGCGCCTGAGGAGGCGGACGATGTCGTGGTGGTCAACTCGCCGCTCACCGAGGGCATCGCGATGATACGCGCGCCCTTGGCGGGGCCAAGCCATGCAAAGCGCGCCGAGGAGTCGCTGCAGGCCACCTATTGCGGCCCCAAAGTCAGATAGTCCCGAACTTACGCCTTCTTCTTCCGGCTTCGTTGGCTCCGCTTACGCAAAACCGGCGCGCGAGGCTGACCTGCAAGGCCATCGACTGAGCGGCGCTCGATCCGCACCCCCGGAAAAATAATGATCTGGCCAAGCGGACCTTCCGCAGGCCTGGCCCGTGCCGCGAAAACTTCGCCGCCCCGGAATTGAAGGATCGTAGCCATTGTCAGTCTCCCCTCGCGCCGCACATCGCGACTGGATAATTAAGGAGCCGGTAACGTTAACGAAGCCCTAACTCTCGCTGATCTCACGCTCACTCTGCCAAGTCGTCTCCTAGAAAGTGGCGCCCGGCCCTGTCTTCAAGCTCGATGATCCACACATCGGAGTCGAAGCTCGCTGCTTGAACAAGATAGCGATCGAGCTCCTCGGTGCTAACGGCCTTTGCATCGAAGGCGGCTTCCCACTGACGCTCGGTCTCGGTGCCTGCCATCCCCGCCGGCACCGGCCGGTACAGCAGCTTCGTCCCATTCAGTTGATTGACGCAGACGAAGATTGCGCCAGCGTCCGCGTCTCCCCTGTGCGAGATGACCACGGGAACGCCTACGGACTGACAGCGGCGCAAATATGCCCGCACCCACAATTCGCTTTTGACACGCATGGGACGCCGTGCCGTTGCAGCTTCTAGTGCGCGACGGCTTGAGCTAAATCCTGTCCGGTGACGCGCTTGATCTCGGCCAGGAGTTGCGGTCCGATGCGCCCCGTCTGGTCGATTTTTCGATCGCGCTGGAAAGCCGTGATCGCGCTCTTCGTGGCGCCGCCCATGGCGCCATCGATCGGACCCGGCGCATAACCTAGGTCCGCGAGGACCTTTTGCACGGTCTTCACTGATCTGTCTCCGCTTCCGCCGTTGCCGCCTGAGGCAGTATCGACAGACCCCGTACTTGAGTTCTGCGCAACGCTGTCGCCGAGGAGAATATGGCGCAGCAAGTCATCGGAAGGCGTCGCGGTCACGGGGAGACCATGCGACTTCTGATAGCTTGAGATTGCCTCGCGGGTGGCCCGGTCAAGCGTACCGTCGGAACGGCCGACGACATAGCCTAGAGCTGTTAGTTCCCGCTGCACCGCTTTGGCGAGTTGGTCTTGGGCCACATTCTCCATCGAGCTCGGCGGCAAGTCGGTTCTCACCGGAGCGACAATGATCGGAGCATAGGCAGGAGCGGACGCCGTTACGGACGGTTGGACAGAAGGCGACGGCGCATGAGCGCTGCCCCGCAGATCCTGGAGGTAAAGCGCGTTATAGATAATGAGGCCGGTGAGGCCGAAGAAGCCGAGAAACACTAACCGCGCCACTGCCACGCCCATCGCTCACAAACGACCTTTAAGGTATCCCGGCGGTGGCCGCACCCTAAAGCTGCCCCCGCACCCGTCTAATCTTGGCCCGCGAACCTAAAGAGTCGTTAAACGCTTAAAAGGGAGCGCCCCAATGAGCCATTAAGCGGCCGAGGCGGCCGGTGGCCGCATCGTGGCCTCATGCGATTCGGCAACGGCATCCATCGGCAACGTGATCGTTACAGTGGTCCCGCGGCCCAACGTGCTTTCGATGGCCAGGCCTCCGCCATGAAGCCGCGCAAGACCCTTGACCACCGAAAGTCCCAAGCCCGCCCCGTCATAACTTCGATCATATGAATTATCCGCCTGCACGAAGGGGCTGCCAAGTTTGGGCAAATCGCCCTCCGAAATCCCGATCCCATTGTCTGCCACGCTGAGCTGCACGCCGCCGACTACCGCGCGCGCCGAAACGCGCACGCGCCCGCCGGGATCCGTAAATTTTATGGCGTTGGAGATGATGTTCAGCAGCATCTGCTTGCACGCGCGCTTGTCGGCGAGCAGTTCCGGAATACCCGCGGCCACCTCGTGTGTCAGCGTCACCGAGCGCTTTTCGGCAGCAGGCCGCATGATCTCGGTGCACAACTTCACGAGCGAAGCCACATCGAAAGGCTCCTTCACGATCTTGAACTTGCCGGCTTCGATCTTCGACATGTCGAGCACGTCGTTCACGACATTGAGGAGATGCTCTCCGCTTTCGTGGATCAGGCGCGCGTAGTCGCGATAGCGCTCCTCGCCGAGCGATCCGAACATTTCGCGGTTGAGGATCTCAGAGAACCCGATCACGGCGTTGAGCGGCGTTCGCAGTTCGTGGCTCATATTGGCCAGGAACTGCGTCTTGGCGCAGCTTGCACTCTCTGCTTCATCGCGCGCGCGCAATAACTCTGCTTCGGCCAGTTTGTGTGCGGAAATGTCCCTGGTTACGGCGACGATCCCAGGCCGCAATGTGGTGCCGGCAGACGGCAGATCGGCATTCATGGGGCGGCAACGCAGCTCCAACCATAGATATCGGGGCTCGCCGGCAGCCGATCGGCGCGCTCTGAACTCGACCGACATCGGTTCGTTGCAGGCATAGCAACGCGACAGCGCGGTGAGGTAAGCCGGTCGATCTGCCACGTGCACGCGCTCGAACAGACCATCGCCGTGAAGCTTCGTTGCAGCCTCGCCGAAGATTTGCTGCGCGCCAAGAGACGCGAACAGCACCCGCCCCCTTTCGTCATGGCGCGTGATCATGTCCGACGCATTCTCGGCAAGGAGCCGATAGCGCGCCTCCCCGACCTGCACGGCATCCTCGGTACTCATATGGACGAGCTGCATCGTCAGTGCGAGGCCCGCGGCATAGGCCACCGCAGAGAAACCGCCGATAAAGCCGAGCAAAAGCGGTGATACCGGTGCCGCTTCCGGCGCCGCCACATAACCTAGCGCTTGACCGGCAACGAGGATGGCAAGACCGAGTGCCGCAAGGCCGGCGGCCCCGGCGATGATCCGGCGATCCGTCGAGAGACCCGCTTCCAGCGGAACGACGACCATCCAGGGCAGAAGGAACGAAGAGATGCCGCCGGTAAGCCATGCTGCATAGGTGACAAGGCCAGCCAGACTTGCCGCCGAACTCAGGTGAGCGCGAGACAGGTTTCCTGTTCCGGACAGATAAACCGCGACCCCGATAGGGCTGAGAAACCAGAGAAAGGCAATCGCCCCCAAGAACGACGGCTTACCGACCAGAACGAGATATATTGGAAAAATGCAGAGCGCGGCAACGCCGCCGAGGAGATGCGTGGCAAGGAAGGACTGCTGGCGCGAAGCCTCGACACCGTCGTTGCGCGCCGAAACGTGGACGAGCGAGCTGAAATAGGCCCGAAGCCCACGGATACTCTCACTGCAGATCACGCGCATCTCACGAGCGACAAATGCCGCTTCATCCCGGTTGATTGCCGCGAGTGTGAGGGGGCTGACTTAAGGAAGCATAAAATCGAGGCTTGAGAAGTAAGACTTAGGTCTGCCCCTCCGGCCCTGCGCATCGTTGAGCAACCGGGGAATACCCTTGGGACCGCAAAAAACCGAAAATGGACTAAATAAAGAGCCTAAAATTTGAGACAGTCTTGCTTCGATTCCTCCTGGAATTTGAGACAGTCTTGCTTCGATTCCTCCTGGGAAGAGAGAAACTCTCTTAATTTTCGGCAGTTTATAGTTATGCTCACGGTGGGGGAATGAAGACGGTTTGAAATCCCCCCGAGTAAAAGGGGCACGCCCATGTTTCTCATCCGAACAGCTTTTTGGCTCATGATCATTATCCTGCTGTTGCCGACCGATTCTCGGCAGCAAAGCGATGTCTATGGTACCGCGCAAGCCGCCGTGAAGGATGTCACGGGATTCTG
>NZ_JBPCOU010000015.1:0-21270 GCF_050999895.1 Methyloceanibacter sp.
TCATCGTCAGATCCGCGCACCGACGGGGGAGCGCGGGGAGGTGAGGACGGTTAGCGTGTCAGGCCGAAAAGTGGGGCGGTCGCATCAAGCGGCCGCCCCATCTTCTTAGCCCGTAAGCGTCGCTAGACGCTGTAATACATGTCGTACTCGATCGGGTGTGGCATCATCTCGAACCGCTCCACCTCTTCCATTCTCAGTTCGAGATAGGCGTCGATCGCGTCGTCGGTGAACACGTTCCCCTTCTTGAGGAAGGCGCGATCCGCATCGAGCGACTCGCAGGCCTCGCGCAGCGACCCGCACACGGTCGGCACTTTCTCCAGTTCCTCCGGCGGCAGATCGTAGAGGTTCTTGTCGATGGGATCACCGGGATGGATCTTGTTCTCGATGCCGTCGAGACCGGCCATCAGCATCGCCGAGAAAGCGAAATAAGGATTGGCGGCGGGATCGGGGAAGCGTACCTCGACGCGCTTTGCCTTGGGGCCCGATCCGAGCGGAATGCGGCAGGACGCCGAACGATTGCGCGAGGAATAGGCCAGCAGCACCGGCGCCTCGTAGCCCGGCACCAGTCGCTTGTAGGAGTTGGTGGTCGGGTTGGAATAGGCGTTGATGGCTTTGGCGTGCTTGAGGATGCCGCCGATATAGAACAGCGCCATCTCCGACAGATCGGCATATTTGTCGCCGGCGAAGACCGGCGTTGAGCCCTTCCAGATCGACTGGTGGGTGTGCATGCCGGAGCCGTTGTCGCCGAAGATCGGCTTCGGCATGAAAGTCGCGGTCTTGCCGTAGGCCTGCGCCACGTTGTGGATCACATATTTGTAGATCTGAATGGCGTCGGCGGTTTTCACCAGCGGACCGAACTTCACGCCGAGTTCGTGCTGCGCCGCGCCTACCTCGTGGTGATGCTTCTCGGTGACGACACCCATGTCCGACATCACGCTCAACATCTCCGAGCGCAGATCCTGTGCCGAGTCGATCGGCGGCACCGGGAAATAGCCGCCCTTCGTGCGTGGACGGTGGCCGAGATTGCCCATCTCATATTCGGTGTCCATGTTCGAGGGGAGTTCGATCGAGTCGAGCTTGTAGCCGCAATTGAACGGCTCGGCGCTGAAGCGCACGTCGTCGAACACGAAGAACTCCGGCTCCGGCCCGAACACGGCCGTATCGCCGACGCCGGTCTGTTGCAGATAGGCTTCCGCCTTGCCCGCGATCGAGCGCGGATCGCGCTCATAGGGTTCGTTGGTCAATGGCTCGAGCACGTCGCAGAACACGGCGAGGGTGCTTTGGGCAAAGAACGGGTCCATCACCGCGGAGTCCGGATCCGGCATGAGTTTCATGTCGGACTCGTTGATCGCCTTCCAGCCGGCGATCGAGGAGCCGTCGAACATGATGCCGTCGGTGAACGCCTCTTCGTCCATCAACCGGGCATCCATCGTCACGTGCTGCATCTTGCCGCGCGGATCGGTGAACCGCACATCGACGAATCTGATATCTTCGTCCTTGATCTTCTTCGCGATACTTTTAGCGTCTTCTGCCATTTTACTCCCCTGTCAATTTGCACGTTTCTGGCCGGCGCCCATGCATTGGCGCCGGATGGTGCCGACCCGCAGGATCAAACTGCCGATCACGTGACGTCAGATGGCATCGTCTCCGGTTTCACCGGTCCGAATGCGCACGGCTTCCTCTACATTGGACACGAAGATCTTTCCGTCCCCGATGCGTCCGGTTTTCGCAGAGGCAATGATGGCGTCAATCGCCTTTTCCACCATCCCGTCTCCGACCACGAGCTCGAGCTTCACCTTCGGTAGGAAATCGACGACATATTCAGCGCCGCGATAGAGCTCGGTATGGCCCTTCTGGCGGCCGAATCCTTTAGCTTCGGTCACGGTGATCCCTTGCAGGCCGATCTCCTGCAGGGCTTCCTTCACTTCGTCGAGCTTGAACGGCTTTATGATCGCTTCGATCTTCTTCATATTGGTGCTGCACCTCCCCTGGACGCGAGAAGCGCGCCGATATGCGCGCTTCCGCCCGTCAATAGCAAGAACTGTGTTTGGCCCAAGCACGCCCTATGCCAATCCTGAGGGCAGAAATTATACCGTCTTTTCAAGACCATGATGATTGGATCGATCTCTGGGCAGCGAACGATGCCCACACTTTGAGCGGTTTGCATATCAAATAGGCAAATCGAGCGACGTTAAGTCTGGAAATGCGATGCCGTGTTCCATGATCGAGCTTCTAACCGCCAAAGAGATGGCGGAGGCCGATCGCCTCGCCACTGACGGCGGCGTCCCTGGTCTCGCCCTTATGGAGAATGCGGGGAGGGCGGTGGCAGAGGAAGCGGGCCGGCGGTTTCCGGATGCGGGGCGCGTCGCTGTGTTGTGCGGCCCCGGCAATAATGGCGGGGACGGCTTCGTCGCGGCCCGCCATCTCACCGACCGCGGTTTCGCGGTCCGGCTTGGCTTAGATGGCGACCCGGAACACCTCCCGGGGGATGCCGCCGCGATGGCCAAGCGCTGGACCGGTCCCATCGCGCCTCTTGGCGCGGAGCTACTCGACGGCGCGGAGCTACTCGACGGCGCGGATGTCGTGGTGGATGCGCTCTTCGGCGCCGGACTTGCCCGCCCGATCGAGGGCAGCCTTGCGGCGTTGATAGGCTCGCTGAACGCAAGCGCACTCCCTGTCATTGCCATTGACGTTCCGAGCGGCATCGACGGCACGACGGGGGGCGTAAGGGGCATCGCCGTGAATGCGACCGCCACCGTGACTTTCTTCCGGCTGAAGCCGGGGCACCTGCTTTTGCCGGGCCGCGCTCACTGCGGCGAGACAAGCCTGGTGGATATCGGCATTCCCGACAGCGTGCTCGACACGATCCGCCCGCAGACCTTTGTCAACACGCCCGACCTTTGGCGTCCCGCTTTTCCCTGGCCGCAGCCGGAACGTCACAAATATGACCGCGGGCACGCCGTCGCCGTGTCCGGACCCGCTTATAGCACGGGCGCTGCAAGGCTTGGCGCACGCGGCGCCTTGCGGATCGGCGCAGGCCTCGTCACGGTTGCGTCGCCGCGCGACGCGATCCTCGTCAACTCAGCGCAACTGACGGCCATCATGGTCCGCGAATCGGACGATGCCCGCGGGCTCGCACAGCTTCTCCAAGACAGGCGCAAAAACGCGGTCTTGATCGGACCCGGGATTGGAGTCGGAGAAGGTACCAAGGCGCTGGTCTTGGCGGCACTGGCCTCGCGCGCCGCCATTGTGCTCGATGCTGACGCGATCACCTCCTTTGCCGCTGTGCCCGAAGCTCTGTTTGCGGCCATCCGCTATCACGGCGCACCTGTGGTTCTCACGCCTCATGACGGCGAGTTCGCACGCCTCTTCGGCGACATCGAGGACGAGTCCAGGCTGGAGCGCGCACGTCAGGCTGCGTCGCGCTCAGGCGCGGTCGTCGTCCTCAAGGGAGCCGATACGGTCGTTGCGGCGCCCGACGGGCGCGCCTCCATCAACGCCACCACGAGCCCCTTTCTCGCAACCGCAGGCACCGGTGATGTGCTCGCGGGCATGGTGCTCGGGGTGCTCGCGCAAGGGATGGCCGGGTTTGAAGGCGCAAGTGCCGCCGTTTGGCTGCACGGTGCTGCGGCGGAAAGTTTTGGACCGGGCTTGATCGCCGAGGATTTACCGGAAATGCTGCCGCAAGTGCTGCTTGCGCTTGCCCCCGAATGACCCTTTGTTGACACACTCCTATTTTATGAGAAATGAGAGGAAGGCTTGAGGGGAGCGCTCGTCTCAACCGACCATGGCCACGGCAATCCTTAGACTTTTGGGGGCATTCCTCCTTCTTGCGACGCTTGCCCAAGGGCAGGCGGGGGCTGAGGAAGACGTCACCCTTCTGCGTGCGCGGGAGGGTGCTGCGGCGCTTCTGCGCGGGCAGTACGACAAGGCCATCGCAGCCTATGACCAGGCCTTGCAGGCCAAGGAGATCGCCGACTTCGTCGAGGCCAATATCTATAGCGATCGCGGCATCGCGAAATGGCGATTGAAGCGTACCAAGGAGGCGGTCGGCGATTTCAACAAGTCGATCGAACTCTCAGCCGAGAATCCCGCGGTCTATAACAATCGCGGCAATGCCCTGATCGATCTCGGTCACGCCGACGAGGCCGTGAAGGACTTCGATCGCGCAATTACGCTGTCGCCGACCTATGGGCCCGCTTACAACAACCGCGGCAACGCGCATATGACGCTTGGCCAGTACGCAGCGGCGTTCCAGGATTTCCGGAAGGCAGTCGAGCTGATGCCGACCAGCGCCGTCCCTTTCAATGGACGCGGGAAGGCCCACGCGGAGCTCGTTCGCTATCATGCTGCCGTGCGCGACTTCAATCGCGCGCTTGCTCTCAATGCCAAGTATGAGCCGGCTTACCGCAATCGCGCAGAGACCTATCTCGTCCTCGGGAAATATCGCGAGGCGGCGGACGACGTGACGCTGGCGCTGGCATCGCAGCCGGAGCAGCCCGAGCTTCTGCTGATGCGCGCGCGTGCTTATGATGGCGACAAGAAATACATCACGGCGCTTGAGGATTTAAACAAAGCGATCGAGCTCAAACCGGAACTCGCCGCGGCTTATATTGAGCGCGGCAACGTCTTCACCGCGGTGCGCCGCGTCGATGACGGCATCGGCGATTACACCCGCGCCATCGAGCTCGATCCCAAAAATGTCGATGCCTACGCGTTGCGCGCCTCAGCGAAGCTACAGATCCTTGCGAAGGAGGGCGAGCCGGCTCCCGCGGACGCAGCCCTGGCCGACGTCAACCAGGCCCTGCTGCTCGCCCCCGACAATGCCCTCGCGCTCCGCGTCAGGGGCAACATCTATGAGGCGCTGACCCGCACCGATGACGCCATCGCCGATTATCGCCTGGCTCTCGCCAAGGATCCTTTTCAGGCCGAAAGCCGTATGGCGCTAATGCGTCTGAAGCAGGAGGTGCCTCCCGAGGAAGGCACCCCTCTGGACGCCCCGGTCTCCGACTGGGTGGTGCGCGAGCCCTCGCCCGGACGCTTCATCGCTAGCAACCCGAAATATCCGGCACTGCGTGCCGACCTCGAAATGTTCGGCTCGGGTAAGCCCAAGATTTTGGAGTGGAGCCTGATGAAAGACGCCCTCGCTGGCATCGGCCTGCTGCGCTATTACGCGGGCGACCTCGGCCAAGCCGACGAAGGCAGTCTCGAATACGTCGCCATCGTGGATCTTTACGCCAACAAGGTTGTGTCCATCGAGCCGCATAGCTGGGGCTCTAATGCCGCGCAGTGGAACTGGCAGGCTGTCTCCGTCGTCGTGACCGACCCCGAAGGCAACGCCAACGAGATCAAGTTGCGAAAGCCGAAAGCCGCAAGACCCGTCGCCCGCCAGGATGATTCCTGGCCAGGCCGTGTTGACAGAGGTAGAGAACCACGGCGCGAGGGCTTTGAGGGCGGTACCCGCGAAGCCAGGAAGGGCGGCCGCCGTGGCGGAGGCGGGGGTGGGGGCATCTTCAACTGGCTCTTCCAGTGAACCTCTGGCACTTGCTGATCTGCCAACCGGTTACCTCCCTCGTCAACTCAGCCTGAATGAGACCTGATGACAAGATTTCTCGCCAGCGTTCGCGACGCCGCCGAGGCCGAGCTCGCTCTCGGCGCCGGCGCCGACATTATTGATATGAGGGAACCCGGCCGCGGCGCGCTGGGTGCTGTCGACGAGGAGACCGTCAGACTGTGCGTGCGTGCCGTTGCCGGACGCGCCTGCGTGAGCGCGACGGTGGGCGATCTTCCGATGCACGCTCCCACATTGCGGGAGGCCCTCCGCCGTCATGGCGACTCTGGCGTCGATTTCCTGAAGCTCGGCATATTCCCCGATTGCAATGCTGAGCAAGCCTTGCTCCCTTTGGCAGACGAGCCCCGCGATCGCCTCATCCTCGTCTTGTTTGCCGATGCCTTGCCGTCTTTCGATGCGGTCGCGGTCGCCGCGAGACTGAATGCCAAAGGCGTAATGCTCGACACCATGGCGAAAGGCTCAGGCTCGCTGCTCGACCATTTGAGCCTCGATCTCCTTGCCGGCTTCGTGGCCACCGCCAAGGCGCATGGTCTGATGGTGGGTCTTGCCGGCTCGCTGCGGACTCGGCATGTCGAAGCCTTGCTTGCGCTGCGCCCTGACCTGCTCGGGTTTCGGGGCGCGCTATGCCGGGACGGCGCGCGGGGGGGCTCCCTGGATAGGACCGCTTGCGGGATAATGCGCGACCTCATCCCAGGGTCCGAATCGCGTTTGCCAAAAACCCGGTTCACGGATTTGGCCTCTGGCGCGTTGTGCTAGAGCTTCAGGACTATTGGACCTGATCTCACGGAGCCAGCTTGGATGGCTGAAGGACTTCAACGATCCCCAGCGACTGGCCGCGCCACAGGCTACGACCGTGTGTTCGTCCACGATCTGGTCCTCGATTGCGAGATCGGCGTTTATACCAATGAGAAGGGCGTCACCCAGCGCGTGCGCTTCTCCGTCGATGTGGATCTGACCCCGGCCGCTTCCGCCCTCGACCACAATATCGAGCGGACGTTCGATTACGACCTCATCATCAAGGGCATCAAGGGCATCGTCGCGCACGGCCACATCAGCCTGGTCGAAACCCTGGCCGAGGATGTGGCGGCCCTGTGCCTTGCGCACCCGCGAACCGCCACCGTCACGGTGCGCATCGAGAAGCTCGACAAGGAGCCGGGCGCCGTCGGCGTCGAGATCCGCCGCGGGCGGGAGGGCTGATCGCCGTGACGGGACAGGCTGTGACAGCGAAGCGTTCAAAGGCGAAGCGGCCGGAAGAGCGCCCCGTCGTGGTCAAGCTCGGCGGCAGCGTCGTGCGCTCACCGGAGCTCAACGCCTGGCTTGCGGTGATTGCGGCTGCCCCGCGTCCCACCATCGTCGTGCCCGGCGGGGGCGCCTTGGCCGATGAGGTCCGCGGCTGTCAACAGAGCCTCGGCTTCGGTGACGGGCCCGCGCATCGCATGGCGCTCCTTGCCATGGACCAGCTCGCCTGGGCGGTTGCCGGTCTGCATGCCGGCTTTGAGGTCGGCGAGAGCGAAGCCGCCCTTTGGCAGTCGCTCGCACGGGGCCGCGTCGCGGTCTGGGCGCCTTATGCCTTGATTGCCAATCGCGCCGACATTCCGGAGTCCTGGAGCCTCACCTCCGACAGTCTCGGTCTTTGGCTCGCGGGCAAAGTCGGCGCTTCGCATTTCTTTCTCATCAAATCGATTGCGCGGCGGGGAACAAGCGCCGGCGCCGCGCAGCTCTGCCGCGACGGCATCGTCGACCAGGCCTTCCCCTCCATGTTGAAAGACGCGGGCATCCCCACATATCTGCTCGGCCGCGGCGATCAGGAGGCGTTCGCCGCCTGCATGGCGGGAGGCTCTCTCTGCGGCGCCGCCATTGACTAAGGCCTAGGCGTTCAGCATCACGCAACCTATGACGAGGCATTCTCCAGCCGCGCTGGAAGATGGCATTTCAGGCTTGAGACCGCGAGCGCAAGCCAATGGCTGAAAGCATTCTCTTCATCACCGGGCATTTGGCGCGGCCGCGGCTCGAAGCTGTGCTCCAGAGCATGAACGGTGCCTTCGATTGGAAGGTATTCGATATTGGCGTGAAGGTTGCGGCCCTGATGACCGAGGAGATCATCCGGCGCCGGCTGCCGCAGCCGATCGAGGTGGACAAGATCTTGCTGCCAGGTCGCTGCCGCGCCGATCTCCATCGGTTGAGTGAAAGCTTTGGCGTGCCGTTCGAGCGCGGACCCGACGAGCTGAAGGACATCCCCTATTATTTCGGCCGCGCCCGCAAGGCCCTGGACATGAGCAAATACGACATTCAGATCTTTGCCGAGATCGTCGACGCGTCCGCGCTGCCGGTCCAGGAGATCGTGAAGCGCGCGGAGGACTATCTTCGTCGCGGCGCAAACGTCATCGATCTCGGCTGCCTTCCCGACACGCCGTTCCCGCATCTCGAAGCCGCGATCAAGGCTTTGCACGCCAAGGGGCACAAGGTCAGCGTCGACTCCGCCGACCCGGAGGAGCTGCTGCGCGGGGGCAGGGCCGGCGCCGATTTCCTGCTCAGCCTGAGTGAGGACACGCTCTCTATCGCCGATGCAGTGGCCTCCACGCCGGTGCTCATCCCGAAGGAGCATGGCGACATGGCCTCGCTCTATCGCGCCATGGACGCGCTCGATGCCAAGGGGCGCGCCTATCTCGCCGACCCGGTCCTCGATCCCATCAATTTCGGCTTCACGGAGTCGCTTGGCCGCTACGCCACGCTTCGGCACGAGCGCCCGGAGGCCGAGATCCTCATGGGCACCGGTAATCTCACCGAGCTCACCGACGCCGATACCAATGGCATCACGGCGGTTCTGCTCGGCATCTGCTCGGAGCTGCACATCCGCAACGTGCTGGTGGTGCATGTCAGCCCGCATACGGGACGCACCATCGAGGAGCACGATCTCGCCCGGCGCATCATGTATGCCTCGCGCGAGCAGCATGACCTGCCCAAGGACTACGACAGTGGCCTGCTCAGCCTGCACGCGCGCCGCCCGTTTCCGCTCACGCCAACCGAAATTTTCGAAAGCGCTTTTGCCGTGCGCGACAACAATTTCCGCGTCGAAATCGCCGAGGATGGCGTCCACATCTTCAACCGCGACGGTCATCACATCGCCGACGACGTGTTCGAGTTGTTCCCGAAGCTCGGGGTCGAGCAGGACGGGGCGCACGCCTTCTATCTCGGCGCAGAGCTCGCGCGCGCGGAGATCGCCTGGCGCCTCGCCAAGCGCTATGCCCAGGACGAACCGCTTGATTGGGGCGTCGCCGCCGACAAGCAAGATGACGACAAGACGCGGCTCAGGGAAGCCGGGCATACCCTGATCACCAAGCGCAAGCGCGAGCCGTCGGAATGAAAGCCATGTCGTCATGCCGATGATCCGCGAAACCATCGTCACCACGCTGAACGAGCAGGGTAAGGTTCATATCGCCCCGCTCGGCCTCATCGCCGACGGCGACGGCTGGATCATCGCGCCCTTCCGTCCCTCGACCACCCTCGACAATCTGCGCACCACGCCCTTCGCCGTGGCGAACTTCACTGACGACGTGCTGGTCTTCGCCGGCTGTCTCGTGGGCCAAAAGGATTGGCCGACGCGAGCGGCGGAACGCGTGCCGGGCGCCGTGCTTGACGCGTCCCTCGCGCACGCCGAGCTCCAGGTGCGCGAGATCGAGGAGGACGATCTTCGGCCGCGGTTTCATTGCCGCATCGTCTATGAGGCAAACCACGCGCCCTTCAAGGGCTTCAACCGCGCGCAGTCCGCCGTGATCGAGGCGGCGATCCTGGCGAGCCGCGTGCACATGCTTCCGCGCGAAAAGATCGAGCAGGAGCTTGCCTATCTGCAGATTGCCGTGGAGAAGACCGCCGGCCCGCGCGAGCATGAGGCCTGGCGCCTCCTGATCGAGAAGATCGAGGACCATTACAAGCACCCCTCCACCTAGCCCCGGTGCTAGACTGCAAGGGATGCGAGGCCCGGTGAGGTTGCGCGTGCTTTGGAGGAGAGTGCGACGATGAGAGCGCCGCTCTGCATGCATCACGCGGTTGCCGTCCTCGCGCTGTTGGCGATGCCGGTGCAAAGCGCACTCGCAGCGCCGGACTCCGGCGCCGCCATCGAAGGGAAAACCATTCTCGAGGCGCACTGCGCTCGGTGTCATTCGATCGCGGCGACCGGGCCGAGCCCGCTGAAACAGGCGCCGCCGCTTCGGGAGATCTATCTCCGCGATCCTATTGAAGAGCTGGAGGGCCGATTCGCCGAAGGGATGGGCTCGCGTCATTGCGACATGCCGCAGATTCAGTTCTCGACCGAGCAGGTCGCCGCCCATCTTGATCTATCTCGGCAGCATCCCGGCATGGACCCCGCGAAACGGGAGCGTGCGCCTGTTTCTGGAGACATGCCTCCCTGACAGCGGCCCGGGACTATTTCGGTCCCACGTCGACGGGATTGTAGCGCGCGTCGACGCAACGCTCGCCGTTCCAGAACTTATACTGACCGCAGCTGAGCGGGCGCGGCGGCGGCATCGGCACAACGACCACTGGCGGTCTTTCGACGATGATGGGTGCCCCTTCAACCACGATGTTCGGAACGGCGTAGGGGTCATATCCGCGCCGGCGCCATTGGCGGCGCCAATAGTCGACCTTCTCGATCATCGTAGGGGCGGCGGTCGCGGCGAAAACCTTCGGCACGCGTGCGGCGCTGCCGGCGGTCGGAGCCGTGATGAAGCCAGCGGCAATGAAGGCCGCCATGAGGGTGAGGACGTGACGCATCTGACGCTCCGTTCGTTGGGCTCGCGCACTCTTACCCTTGGAGCGTCGGCCCCGTCCAGGGAATGCGGGAGCAAGATCAATAATCTCTTGCACGCGTTAACCGCGCAGTCGCTCGGCGCGGTCGTCCTAGAGCCGGATCCTCTTATGTCCCGCTCTAATCGGACGCCGCAAGGCGCGTGCCGACAGAGGCGAGCAGAAGCTCGTAGGCGCGGTCGACGATCTCCTCGAGCGACTTGGTTCTGGCGAACATGGCCTTGGCCTTCGCCGACAGTTCCTCGCGGCTCGGCATATGCGGCAGATGCAAGCTGCCCAGCACCTCGGTCGTGCGGTCATGCGCGCGGGTGAGGCTCTCCCGCAACGCTGAAAGCTCGGGCCCGTGGAGGGCCGAGGCGATGACAAGCGCAATCCGCTCGGAATTGAAATGCGCCACGAGTTGCTCGGCCGCGCGGTTGATGACGGCCCCACCCAGCCGCTGCTCATTGCGCAAAACCTGCTCGGGCGGTGACCTCAGCCCCCACACGAGACCGGTCCATGACAGCGCTCGGAGGATGTAATAGGTCGGGTCGATCTCCCACCATTTGAAACCCTGGCGGACGCTGCTCTGAAACGCATGGTGATTATTGTGCCAGCCTTCGCCCATGGTGAAGACCGCCAGCAGCCAGTTGTTGCGGGAATCGTCACCGGTCACATAGCGCTTGCTGCCGCTGACATGGGCTAGCGAGTTGATGCAGAAGGTCGCGTGATAGACGAGCACCGTGCTCCAGAAAAAACCGACGATCAGGCCCGGCCAGCCGGCGGCGAGGAAGCAGAGCAGGGCGAGGATGATGGCCGGGAGCAGTTCGAACTTATGCAGCCACCGCAACTCGGGATAGCGCGCCAGATCCGCGACCTTGGAAGGGTCGTACGTGTCGTGCCGCCGCGCAAAAACCCAGCCGACATGGCTATACAGGAAACCCGTATGCCGCGGTGAATGCACGTCGTGCTCGGTATCGGAATGCAGGTGGTGATGCCGATGCTTGGCCGCCCACCACAGCACGCTTTTCTGCGCGGTGCTCTGCGACAGAAAGGCGAGGATGAACTGGAAGACCCGGCTGGTGGAGTAGGCGCGGTGGGAAAAGTAGCGATGGTACCCCGCGCCGATTGCGAAGATGCGCAACCAGTAGAGCGTCACGCAAATGGCGATCGCTTGCCAGGTGATGCCGGACCAAATCGCCCCGAAACAGGCGAGATGCACCAACACGAACGGAATGGCGGACGGATAGACGATGTCGTCATGCTCGCCTTCGACGCCGATGTCGGGGGCCATAGTGTGATTCTCCACGTGTCTCTCTGCTCCATAATATAGGACGTGTTGTGTAAGGGTAGCAGGCGTTGCTAGGGCCGTTATGTATAGAACTGAACGGCCCTGCCAACGTTCCGCGAGGCTAAGATAGCGTCTTACCCCCCCCTCTGCCCTGTGGGGTGGAGGCATGTCGATCCGCCAGAAGGGCGACCGCCACGGCCGGCGCGCAGGAGGCTGCCAAGTCGCCGGCTGCGTCGTCCACCTCGATAAGTTCCGCAAAATCGAGATAGGCGCGGCCGCGCTGCGCCGCAAGGCGCTTGGCGATAAAGCGTCCACAGCCGGCGCCGACGATCGGCGCCCCGGCGCTGAGTCCCTCTCTTGCGATCAGGCTGGTGGCCGCCGCCTCGATCTGGCCAAGCTGACACGCGGCGAAATAGTGAGCCACCGCCATCCAATCCCCGTCTGCGCCTTCAGCTTCATCGCGGCCCAGCATGCGGGCAAGCCGCGCCGCGCTTTCTCCGCGACTCTTGCCGCGCTGGTCGGGCGTGGGGTAGGGGTCTTTATCCTCTGTCAACTCGCCGGTCAGGCGGTAGACGTCTGCCATCGTGGCGAAGCGCTCCGCGGCGACCCCTTGCATGCGTCCCCTGAACGGCACCTCGCGTGAAATCGCCATCACGGGGGTGCGCACCACGCCCGCATAGATCAGTTCACCCTCGGTCAGCCGCTCGCCGTCGCTATAGCCGTTTGCGGCAACCTCATTCGCGGCAACCGGAATCAAATCCGTCGTCGTCGTGCCGGTGTCGACCAGCAAGGCCTCGCCGGCATGAGCGGTGACCAGCGCAGCGCTTGCGTGCCAATTTGCAGAAGCGACGTCCTGCACGCGAAGGCGCGCGTCCTCTGCGCTAAGAAACCCCGCGCGACCTCCATAGATGAGAAGCTCTTGGCCTGCGCTTGCCGCCTGCATCAGCGCAACCAGATAGGCCACGCCCTCGTTTCGATTGGCGAAAACATCGGAAAGTTCTCCCGTCATGGTTACGGCATGGAGAGAAGCCTTTGGGACCAAAGTCAGCGCCTGGCCCAGCGCGTCGTCGAATTTGCTGCGATCCTGTTTGATGGAGCAGGAAATTTGCGCCACCTTCGCAATGCGCTTGCCCTCAAGCTGGGCAAGCTTCAGGTTGGCGCCGCCAATATCCCAGCCGATAACCGTCATGGGGCGTCCATTCGCCTCGTTACGGGATGTCTGCCCGCCATGGACGTGAGGCATCGACGCCCGCTAAATCGGGTTGCCGCAACTGTGTTCGGCCCCCAAACCCGAGAGTGATGATGAGCGAATTCAGTGTCATCCCCGTCCTCGATCTCAAGGACGGCAATGTCGTCCATGCCGTCGGCGGCAAGCGTGCCGATTATCGCCCCATCGGGAGCCCGTTCGGCAGCGCCGATGATCCACTGGCGATTGCCCGCGGCCTGCTCGACACCGCCGGCGCGCGCACGCTTTATATCGCCGACCTCGATGCCATCGCGGGCACGGGCAATAATTTCGAGCTTTGCCGCGCCTTGGCGGATCGTCTTCATGGCGTCACGCTTTGGATCGATGCCGGCTTCTCCGACGTCACGGATTGCCTGTTCTGGCTTCCTCTCGGCGCCACCCTGGTCATCGGCAGCGAAAGTCTCGCGAGCCTCGATCCCTGGGAGGAGATCCGCGCCAGTTTCGGCAAGAGCGCCATGCTTTCCCTCGACTTCGAGGGCGAAAGCTTCCGTGGCCCTGCGCCGTTGTTTGCGGACGCGGAGCGTTGGCCCGAGCAGCTGATCGTCATCAGTCTCGCCAGGGTCGGCACCGGCACCGGCCCGGATCTTGAGCGCCTTGGCGTCGTCTGTGAGCGCGCGGGCGAGCGGTCCGTGATTCTGGGGGGCGGAATCCGGGATGCTGCCGACCTCGCAAAGGTCGCGCAGTCCGGAGCATGCGGCGCCCTGATCGCGACGGCGTTGCATACCGGGGCCATCACACAAAAAGAGATCGCCGCCCTCGCGTGAGAGCGGCGATCCCGTCAAAGACATTTCAATGTCTGCTGGCCCGTCTGGCCATCCGTCGTTCTCGCAGCTTCTGGAGCCACCGCCGAATCGGGCCCGGACCATCGTCTCTGCCGGATGTTCCCCGACCTGGGGGTTCTCCTTTTCAACCGGCCGCGAACGGATGGTGGGCAGCGTCCTTCTTCGACGTCACTTCGGAGGCCTTCGGCTCGCCTTTGACGGCGCGGGCAAGGGCTTCCTTGGTGGCTTTGTAGTTGAAGTCCTGGATCTTCTTGTCGTCCTTGGCTTCCCAATGAATGAAAACGCCAACGCAGATAAAGAGATCGTCGGCCTCATTGGCGGGGATCACGCCCTCGGCCACGGAGTCGGCAACAGCCTTCGCCACGGCATGTTGGGCCGGGCCGAACATCTGCACCGCCTGGCGCGCGTCCTTGATGGTCACTTTGTTGTACAGGATCGTCGGCGGCTTACACATAAGGTTCGGCGCGACCAACGCGAGTAGGGTGGTAAAGCCGTCCTTGTTGTTCGTCAGCGCATTGCAGAATGCGGTCTCGACAGCGCTTCCGCGCGGGCCGAGCAGCAGATCGATATGAGCAACTTCGTTACCGTCGCCGACGAGCGATTCGCCGACACTAACACCAGTGATTTTGGCCATGAGCCAACCCCTCCCTATACTGAGACGTGGTTCTAAAAGGAAACGGCGCCGCCGCCGATGTGGCCGGCGACAAGCCGACGAAAGTGCTTTGGCTGATGCGCCTCCGTCCGCAACTCTTAGGTGAGCTCCGCGGGCTGAACATAGGCCGGGGCCGGAAGGATCGGCAAGTCGATTGTTCGTCGCGGGCAAATCGATTTTTGCCGGATTAGCAACCTTTTTTCTATCCTTGCAGTGCGGCCGCGAACAGAGTCGCAACCGTCAGGTCCGCGCTCGTGCCGGGATTGAGGCCGCGATCCTTGAGCGAGCGGTCGAATGCAAGCAGCGGCGCTCGCATCGCCTCTGGAGTTTCGGCAGCCGTCAGGCTGGCCTCGATAGGCGCTGCTTCCTCCAGCACGCGGGCCGCGACGCGGCTGCCATGCCTGCGCTCGATCAGGCTGTCGGGGATCTGAGCGAGGAAGCCGAGATAGAGGAATGTTACGGTCCAAGGGCCCATGCCCCAATGCGCAACGCCCTGCTCAAGCCGGGGCAAGCCGAGATCGAAAATATCGACGAAGTCGTGACAGTAGTTCCAGGCGATGCGGTCGCGCGTTTCGGCCGCGCGCATGGCCTCGAGCAGACTGACGGTCGGCGGCGATGCCACATCGTGCTCGGCAGCGGCTCCCAGGCCGCCTGGGCCTGCCTGCCTGATGGCGGCATAGGCCTCTTCCGCGTCGTCGACGCTGAGCCTGGCCAGGATCTTGGCCAGGCGGCTGCGCAGGTCGCCATCGCCATCGCCAAGCGCGGCCGCTGCAAGCGGCGCGGCGAGGAGAATGATGCCGAGATTGGTGTTGTGGCCGACGACCTCCCTGGTCGCCTCCACGGCCAGCCGGATGCGCGTGCCGACCGAAACATCAAGCGCCGAAATCGGCGGCGCGGCCGCTTCTGCGCTCGCCGCGAAATCGACGAGCATCATGCGGTCATCGTCGCAGTAGCGATGCACATTGCCCGGCTTCAACGCGTCGAGTTCGGCAAGGCAGGCGTCTTGAAAGGCGCGTGCGACGGCCTGGGGGGTCGCGCTCAAGCGCCCTCGCGGCCCTCGGGCGCTCAAGCGCCCTCGCGGCCCTCGGCGCGCTCGGGGAGGAGGGCGGCGCCGAGAAAGGCGTCAACGACACGATCGGAGATGCGCATGCGTGTCACCCGCTGCAATCCGTTCCAGGCAGGCATAGAATTCACCTCTAGTACCAGAAAACGGCCATCCGGTGCCTGAATGATGTCGACTCCGGCATAATCCGCGCCGACGCATTGCGTGGCCCGCACGGCCAGATCGACGATATCCTGCGACGGAATGGCGGCCTTCGCCTTCGCCCCTTGCTTGATGTTGGTGATCCAGCTCGCGCTGTGCCGGATCATGGCGGCGATGACGCTTCCGGCGCAGACGAAAACGCGCCAATCCTGGTGCTGGCGCTGCGCTGGTGGGATGAACTCCTGCAAATAATAGACGCCGTTCACCTCCTCCTGCGGTGCCAAATCGGCAACGCTTTCGATAAGGCGTAAGCCTTTGCCTTGTGCACCGAAGAGGGGCTTTTGCACGATCTTCTTGCCGTCCGCCAGAGATGCGCGTGTGAAGCGCTCCGCGTCGTCGCGACGAACTCCGGTCCAGGTACGCGGCGTGGGAATTCCGGCGCGATCGAGAAAGAAGGTCGTGGTGGATTTGTCGACACAGCGCTCGATGGCGCGGGCGTCGTTCCAGACCGTCACGCCAAGCTCGCGCAAGCCATGCAGCACGCCGAGATACATTGTCACCTGCTCGAAGCTGCCACCTGGAACGAAACGCACAAAGGCTGCCTCGGGCAGCCTGTCGCCGAGGCCGGGAATGGCGAGGCCCGATGCGGTTGCCGTGTCGAGGCCGCAGGTCGCAAGCGGCGCGACGAGCGGCCTGATGCCGCGCGCCCTGAACGCTTTCAGCAGGCTGCGCCCGTGCCAGTCGCGGCCGTCCCCGAAAAGGATGATGGAGGCGTCGCTTCTGCCGGACTGGGCCATGGACCTAGCTGAAGGAGCGCGAGAGCACGGCGGTATCGATATAGCCCGCCTCGAAGCTCTCGCCGCTTTTCAGCGCCGTCACCGTCACCATGGCGGGGCTGAACAGCATCGGGTCTATGGCGTAGAAGTCGCCTTTCACCGCCGCGAAGAGATCCGCGAACGGCTTGCCGTAATCCTTGGATTTGAGACTCGGCAACTGCTCGGCCAGCTCGCGCGCTTCCTTCGCGCCACCCGACACATAGAGCTGCACGCGCCCGCCATAGATGATGGCGTCGTTCGTGCGTCCCATCGCCTTGATGAAGTCCGGCGAGGGGGGCGGCAGCGGCACGGTGGCGATGCCGTCGATGATGTGATCGAGCGCGAAATGCAGCTCGTGCGATTTATGCATCGCCACTTCGAGACAGCGTGCGGCGATCTGCACCGTGCCGGCGAGACTCGATGTCGGGGCATAAACGAAGGTCAGCCGGTCCGGAGCGAGACCACAGGCCTTTGCCACCTCCTCGACGAGGATGGCGGGCGGCGGTCCTTCGGCTTCCAGCACGAGGCAGGCGCTGTCGGCCTTATCGCGATAGCCTAGTTCGTCGAACAACTTCTCCGAGGAGCCCATCGCGCGCGCTGGTCCTGAGCCCAGCACGGAATATTTCTTGCCGTCCTCTTTGGCCGACAGGCTCCAGCCAGCATATTGGGAGCCGAGACAAGCGAGCACCGGCTGGCTCGTATGCACTGTCACGAGAAACGGCCACGAGCTTTGCGGATCGGCGGCTTCGAGCGCCACCCGGCCCAGACCTCCGAGGCAGATCTCGGCCATTATGCGCCCTGCCTCCAGCCCGCCCACGGCCTTCACTCCGCAATCGATGCGGCACTCACCGAGCGAGCCCCGCGTTACGCCGACGCGCAAGTCGGCGGCGTTGTCGATAAGAGCTTGCACGAGCGGCGCCACCGTTGCGTTGACGCTCGGCCAGTCATCATGTGTGCGCTTTGCGTCCGTTTTTTTGTTCATTGTCGTTTCCCCCCGGGGTGGCCGTACACAGCGGCCAGAATCAGTGAAATGCGTTCCGCAATAAGTTTTTTGGCGCCTTCTGATGTCCTGGCGCGGGCCGCAACAGTGCATATCGGACGGTCTTTGTCGATCCGTTCGCCGGGGCCCGGCATATCCATGGTCCAGGCCGGCCAAATGACGTCCTTGCCGATGCTGACAGCTTCTGATGCATAGACGATTGCCGAAGCGGCGGCGTCCTCAAGCTTGAGCAAAGCGTCGGGTAGTTTCTGTTCCAAAATAGCCTCCAGATGCAGCTGGAGGAGGGGCATGTCGCCGCAATCGAAGATGTCGAGCGTGGCTCCGGGCCGCGGATTGATCTCCAAAAGAAGGGCGCCCGTGTCCCCAACGACAAAATCGGCGCTCGCCAGCCCCCCGACCGCGAAGGCGGCAGTCACCTTGCCGACAATGGACGTCATCATGCCCTCAAGGGCCGCGGGGAGCATGGTAGGCCGCACCGCGCCCCCATAGCGGAATGGCGCGTTCCGCTTTGGCGCGGTCCATTGCTCGCTAAAACCGAGAACGGTCGCGCCAGTGCCGTTGCCCACGAACAGAGCCGACACTGCGGACCCGGGCATGATCTCTTGATAGTAGCCGTCGTCCCTGGCGACCTGGCGCGGAAGCTTGACGTGGCTGCCGCCGGCCCCGCCACGGCGCTTCCTGAGCCATCCCGTCATGGAAGGAGGAGGACTTGTCGTCGTGCGGGGATGCTTGATGTCGAGTTGCTTCAGCGCGCCGAAGAAGGACTCCGGTGCCTTGAGCCGTGTCACCGTCGCGGTGTCGTTGCCTAGCAGCAGCCAGCGCTCTGCGATGCGTGCCAACAGCTGCGGGCGATCCTCGAAGCCAGCGCCGTAGACGACGCCCAGGACGGGCGACGGCGCTTCGGCTTCCAACTTCGCGAGTGCGCGCTCCAGCGCGGCCCACGTGAAGCCGCGTTTGATATTGCCGGCGACTTTGCGGCAGCCCTGCGAGATGGTTCGCGTGTCCGTGTCGGCGAAGAAATCGGCGACCAGCGGGTTGATGCCCGCTCGTCTTGCGGACTCCGCGAGCGCGCGCCCCGAGATGGCCGCGATTAGGATGGACGCCCGATCAGCCGGCGAGCTTTTGGGCAAGGTCGTAGGCTTCCCGGAAGTCGAGATAGACCGGCTTCTCGGCCTTGATCATGTCTTGGAAGAGTCCGGCCTCGGTGCGGTATTTCACGTTGCCGACCGCGAGCGCGCCGATGCCGACCGCGTCGATCCCCGCGATGGGCTTCGCATCATCGTTGACGCCCACGTCCTCCACCCCTGAGGGCGGCACGGCGTTGACGTCGGTCACCACGCGCAGCTTCGACGCCTGCTTGAGTTGGTCGAGCGTCAGCAGCCGCCGTCCCGCGGGGCCTGCGGCAAAGATCACATCGGCCTCGCGCACGAGATCCGTCTTCTGCTCTTCCATACTCCCGTCGGCATAGTCGATATGCGCCGCGAAACGAGCGTTGGCTTCGTCTGCCAGTTTGCGCACGCGGTCGGGTCCGTCGTAGCCGACAAGCGTGGCTTGGGCGCCTTCGAGCCCAACAATCACGGCGGAGGCGAAGCCCACGACGCCCGTGCCGCCGAACACCACCACGCGCTTGTCCTTCAGCTCTAGGGAAAATTTCTCGCGCAGCGCCTTCTTCGCGCAGGCGACCATCGCCGCGGCTGTGGTGAAGGATCCCGCTGGGTCGGCGAACACGGAAATTTCGAAGGGCGGCACCATCGCTTTCTTGGCGCGGTCCATCATGTCGAGCGCCTCGATGGCGCGCTTGCCGCCGATGAACATGGCCGTCCGCTTAACGCCCTCGGGGCTGCGCGAGAAGATCGCGTCCTGCACGAGGCCCGTTACGTCATCGAGCGTCACATTGGTATAGGGGATCGCCGCGTCATAGCCCGCATCGAGGCCCATGTTCACGTCGAACGGGCTCATATGCTTGAGCGGCGTGATCATGTGCAAAATGCGCGGTGGCCCCATCCTCGTCCGTTCTCCCATTCATGCCGTGTTGATGGCGGCGATTGCTTGCCCCGATGTATCATACCGGGCGAGGCGGCAAAGGGTCTCATGCGCGCGCCGCGCTTAATTTGGGCTTTAGTGTGTGATGATCTCGGCCCCGTCGTTGCGGCCCTGCGCAAGCTCGAAGCGGAGTCCGGCGCCCGCCCGCTCTTGGAGCTGCGCGAGAAGGGCTTGGCCCTCGGCATCGCTCGGCACGAACGCGAAGCCGGTCGGCCCCCAAGAGCTTTGCCCCAGGCCGCTCAGGCCTTGATCCCGCAACCAGGCGATCGCCTCGCCGACGCCCTGGCTCACGAACATGCCTCCCTGGAGGGCCCCGAAATAGGCGCCCATGGCGGCCTGCAGCGCGCCAACCTGGTCGCAGAAGCCCGCAAAGTCATGATCTTCGACGGCCGCGAGACTGCTCTGCACGCGTCGCGCGAGCTCTTCTGTTTCGGCATCGGGAAAGGCCGGGAGCGTTTGGAAAGCGGAAATTTCATCCAGGCCGGAAAGCCCCACCACCTTCTCATCGAAGATCAGGATCACGCGCCATTCTTCGGGGAAGGGCAGGCGGCTGATGAGCGGCGGCAGCCCTTTCTCCGCAGGACCGCCGTCGAGCACGAGCCCGCCTAGCGCGAAGGTCGCGATGCCGATGCCTGAGCGCCCTCCGCGCCCGAGCTCTTCCGCGATCTCGGCTGGATTGAGCGCGATCCATGCAAGAACAGCGAAGGCAGTGCCGACGGCAAGCGCGAGCTGCGTGCCCGAGCCGAGGCCGGCATGGGGCGGGATCGCCTCCTCGATGCGAAGCTCATAGGCCTGCGCAACGCCGCAGCGCTCCGCGATCGCCTCCAGATAGCGCTGGGCGCGCCCCGCTTCAGGCCCGCTCACCGCCGTTGTCGCCGCTTTCCGCAAGCTGAGCCGCGTGCGCGGGCGGTCGAGCGACAATCCGAAGCTGCCGAAGGGGCGCGAACCCTTGCCGCTTGGGTCGAGAAAGCCGAAATGCAGCCGCGCGGTCGTTGTGACCGTCGCCACATTTCGCGGTTCCAAAGGCTCTGTTTCGCGGCGGCGCGCGGCGGGAAAGGCCTCTTCCATTGATCGGCTTGAAGCCTCTGATATGCTCTATTGCAAGGAAGCCCCGCACTTTTTCAAAAGAGAGGCACGATGGCAACGGCTGAGCGCACCTATAGCGATGCCGAAATTGAGGAGCGGCTCAAGAAGGAACTGCCGCATTGGCATCTCGAAGGCGGTTGGATCCGGCGCAAATACAAGACCAACAGCTGGAAGGGCACGCTGATGGTCATCAACACCGTTGGCCACCTCGCCGAAGCCGCCTGGCACCACCCCGACATCACCGCATCCTATGCCTGGGTCGAGGTGCGGCTGACAAATCACGCCGCCAAGGGCATCACCGACAAGGACTTCGAGCTCGCCAAGAAGATCGAGGACGTCGTGCATTGGCAGCCCGCGACCGAAGGCGGCGCGCTGGAAGGCTGCCCGGCGGACGACATGCGCTTCGCTTATATCAAATACGACAAACCCAAGAAGTGAGTGGGCCCGGAAGGGGCTTTCGCCGGCGTCTCGCTTTCCCTTCGCGTGCTTGCGCCCCTTTCGCCACCTGTTTAATCGTGCCTCCCGATGGTGGCGAAGGTCCAGCGGGGGGATGGCAGCGAGGCAAGCGCGCTTGAACGCGCGGCGGAACTTCTTGGCCGCGCCCGCTTGCCCGTGATTGGCGGCCTCTTGACGGATATCGGCGGTGCGCAGGCGGCGATCGCTCTGGCGCAAAAGCTCGGCGGGATCATTGACCACGCCGCCGGCGACAGCCTGACACGCGAGGCGCGGATCCGCCGCGAGGCGGGCACCTCGGCCGCGAGTTTCGGCGAGGTGCGCAACCGCGCCGACGTGATTGT
>NZ_JBPCOU010000063.1:0-18228 GCF_050999895.1 Methyloceanibacter sp.
GGATAGATGTAGAGCGTCGTGGGCTTGTTCCCCACCAACGCCAAAACCCCCTTGGCATCTGCCGGAGACCAGCTGGTGCAGCCGTTGCTGCGGCCGGCGCTGTAATCGATCAGCTTGCCGAACGGCACATAACCCTCGCCGTCCGCTAAGGTATTGCTCGGAGCTTTCATGCGGCAGACCTGGGAGACGATCACGGCTGGATGACCGCCGATGGCGCGCGGTCTTGCGTTTGCCGTGTCGCCTTCGCCGTCGAACTGCAAGAAGGAGCGCATCAACGGGGCATAGTTTCCCGCCCCGTCGCGGTAATAACCTTTGAACGACGTCCTGATCTCGGCCGCTACATAGGGGCCGCCGGTTGTCAGCTTGGAGTCCATCGCGTTGCTGAAATTCTTTGCGCAGCGGATTCCGTTGGAGAAATCCAGGATGCCCTTCAGGTTGCGGCCGCTGCCGTGCCCTGAGGGGACTGCGCGAAACGTGCCGTTGGCCTCGCAGATCACGTAGAAGCGGAGGCCGTTACCTCCTGGGCGCGTCGCGTCCATGGCGAAATAGCAAGGATTTTTGATCGCGCCCTCGCCCACCTTCCGCAGATAAAGCGCGCGGGCCCGCTGCAGAACGACGGGCGCGATCTGGCCGTCGCCTTGGCCAATGTGGGCGCGGAGCCAAGCAGGGACATCCGGCGACTGCGCCGCGGCAACAGATACAGGCAGGCCTAGCAGGCCAATCCCGATGGCGCTGAGGCTGAGCATCGTAAGAAAAAGAGAATCTTGCCGCACCGGATCTGTCCCTCTCCAAGCTCGAAAAGCAGGTGCACGCACCATGCTCCGCCTCACGAACCGGACGCTATATCCGAATCACATCAGCAGAATTTATTGTCATATCTGGGGAGAGCGGAAGAAAGCGGGGTCTACTGTCTCATCGCCCGGCCTGTCCGGCGTTTCCTAAATCCCGGCAGCGCGGGCATGACCAACGTGCTTAATCCCCCTCTCGCCTTCACGCAAACTTATCAAGCTTTGATGAACTGAAGGATCTCCGCGTTCACGATGTCTGCCTGCGTGGTGATCATCCCATGGGGCAAATCCTTGTAGGTTTTCAACGTCGCGTTCTTGAGCAGCTTGGCCGTCAGCGGACCGGAGGCGGCGTAAGGCACGATCTGATCGTCCTCGCTGTGCATCACCAGCACCGGCACGGTGATCTTTTTCAAGTCCGCGGTGAAGTCGGTCTGCGAGAACGCAACGACGCCGTCATAATGCGCCTTGGCCCCGCCCATCATGCCCTGGCGCCACCAGTTCCGGATCGCGGGTTCCTGAGCTTTCACCCCGGGCCGATTGAAGCCGTAAAAGGGACCGGCGGGCAAATCGTAATAGAACTGCGCGCGGTTGGCCGCGAGTTACGCCTGCAGCCCATCGAAGACGTCCTTGGGGAGGCCGAGGGGGTTGGCGGCCGTCTTCAGCATGAGCGGCGGAACCGCGCTGATGAGCACCGCTTTTGCGACCCGGCTTTCGCCGTGCCGCGCCAAATAGCGCACCGCCTGGCCGCCGCCGGTGGAGTAGCCCACATGGATCACGTCATGGAGATCGAGCCTCGACACGGCAGCCGCATCGTCGGCGTAAAAGGTCCATGTCGTGGCCGTCGCCTGTCTGCGACAAGCGGCCGTGGCCGCGCCGGTCATGCGCGATAACGCGATAGCCGTGACCGAGGAAGAACAGCATCTGCGCGTCCCAATCGTCCGCGCTGAGAGGCCAGCCTTGGTGGAACATGATGGGCCGGCCGGAGCCCCAGTCCTTGTAGAAAATCTCGACGCCATCTTTCGTGGTGACGGGCCTGTCCTTTCATTGCGATTGGGCGGTCCTGCCGAAGGCGATCGTTCGGTAAAGGCAGGCTTGATCCTACCGTTCCGATGCATCTAATGGGGGGCCTTAATGTAGCAAAGGACATTTCTAGACGCTTCTGGATAGCGGCTTTCGCCAGTCTGACGAGGTTAGGTCAAGACGTGGATGGCCGGGACGAGCCCGGCCATGACGAGGGCTGAAATGGTCGCTTGTGCTTCAGCTAGACGGCGTCCGCCCTATGCGGAAGCTTCCAGCCGGGCCGCACGAAGTGACACGTATAGCCGTTGGGCTGCCGCTCGAGATAATCCTGATGCTCGGGCTCGGCTTCCCAGAAGTCGCTCACGGGAGTCACTTCGGTCACAACCTTGCCCGGCCAAAGCCCCGACGCCTCGACATCGGCGATCGTGTCCTCCGCGACCGCCTTCTGCGTCGGGTTCGTATAGAAGATTGCGGAACGGTAGCTGGGCCCGCGGTCGTTGCCTTGGCGGTTGAGCGTCGTCGGATCGTGGATCTGGAAGAAGAACTCCAGAAGATTTCTGAAGCTGGTCTTGGCGGGATCGAACACGATCTCGATCGCCTCGGCATGGTTGCCGTGATTACGGTAGGTCGCGTTCGGCACTTCGCCGCCGCTATAGCCGACGCGCGTTGAGAGCACCCCCGGCAGCCGCCGGATCAGATCCTGCATGCCCCAGAAGCAGCCCCCCGCGAGAACAGCGCGCTCCTCACTCATGCCACCTCCTCCACTTGATCGAGATACGCCCCGTAACCTTCGGCCTCCATGTCGTCGCGATGGATGAAGCGCAAGGAGGCGGAGTTGATGCAGTAGCGTAAGCCACCCCGATCCGCCGGCCCATCGGGGAACACGTGGCCAAGATGGCTGTCGCCATGCGACGAGCGCACCTCGGTGCGGATCATGCCGTGCGTACCGTCGCGGAGCTCGTTGACATTGGCGGGCTCGATCGGCTTGGTGAAGCTCGGCCAGCCGCAGCCGGATTCGTATTTGTCGGAAGATGCGAACAGCGGCTCTCCCGAGACGATGTCCACATAGATGCCGGGTTCCTTGTTATCGAGATATTCGCCCGTCCCCGGCGCTTCGGTACCGCTCTTTTGCGTCACCCGGAATTGCTCCGGCGTCAGCGCGGAAACTGCCTCTTCGGTCTTGCGATAGCCTGGCATCATTCATGCTCCTCGCTTAATCGTTGACCCCAATGTGGTTACTGGCGAACGTTTTTTCCAACCCGGCGCAGGTCACGGATTCGCGAGCGATTGCCGCGCAACGCTACGGCATTTTCGATTTCAGCTTGAGCGTCTCTCCATCGACCACGAACGTTCCATAGCCGCGATGATGGATGGTCCGAGGCGCCTTCTGGGGCGGGTCGATCCAGGCCTTCACCACCTCCAGTGAACAGATTATATTTGTTCACGAGGCGCGTATCCGCGAGCTTGCATTCGAGATTGGCGAAGCACTCGGCGATCAGAGGCGCATCCACCTCCCGGCTGCAACCGGCGTGAGCCCAATGCTGGCGAACTTGGCGACCTCGCGCCCGGAGCAATTACAGACCTCCACCACCTTGGGCGCAAGCTCAACGGCGGGGATGGCGATGACGCATTCCTTGGTCGCGCGCAACGCGGCGAAACTGTAGTCGGCACTGCTGACGACGCACGCGACGAGCGGCGGCGTAAAATCAACCATCATGTGCCAGGACATGGTCATGACGTTGCTGAGCCTTTGTCGGCGGTCGTCAGCACTACGACCGGACCCGGTTCAAGCAGCTGATAGACCTTGCCTAGCGGAAGGTCCTTCATCACTCCCACTCGATGGTACCGGGCGGCTTGGAGGTTATGTCGTAGACGACACGGTTGATGCCGCGCACCTCGTTGATGATGCGCCGAGCGGCAGCCCCTAGAAAGGCGTGGGAGAAATCGTAGTAGTCCGCCGTCATGCCGTCGGTCGAGGTGACAGCGCGCAGCGCGCAGACAAAGTCGTAGGTGCGCGCATCGCCCATCACGCCCACGGTGCGCACCGGCAGCAGCACGGCAAAGGCCTGCCAGATCGTGTCGTAGAGGCCCGCTTTCCGGATTTCCTCGAGATAGATGGCGTCGGCCTTGCGCAAGATGGCCAGCTTCTCCTCGTCCACGGGCCCGGGAATACGGATGGCGAGACCGGGACCCGGAAACGGATGACGATTGACGAAGGCAGGGGGCAACCCGAGTTCGCGGCCGAGCGCCCTCACCTCATCCTTGAACAGCTCGCGCAAAGGCTCGACGAGCTTGAGCCGCATGCGCTCCGGCAGGCCGCCGACATTATGATGCGACTTGATGGTGGCCGAGGGGCCGCCGGTCGCCGACACGCTCTCGATGACGTCGGGGTAGAGCGTGCCCTGCGCGAGGAAATCGACGTTGCCCACTTTGTCGGCTTCCTCCTCGAAGATCTCGACGAAGAGCCGGCCGATGGTCTTGCGCTTCTCCTCCGGGTCGGAAACACCGTCGAGCTCTTTGAGGAAGCGTGGCCCGGCATCGACCGCGACCAGCGGAATGTTGTAATGGCCGCGGAACAGGTCCTCCACCTCGCGTGCCTCGCCTTCGCGCAACAGGCCGTGATCGACGAAGATGCAGGTGAGCTGCTCGCCGATCGCCTCGTGGATCAGGAGCGCGGCGACGGAGGAATCGACGCCGCCGGAGAGCCCGCAAATAACGCGGCCGCGCCCGACCTGCGCACGGATGCGCGCGATCTGCGTCTCGCGGAAATGCGCCATGGTCCAGTCACCGGCACAGCCCGCGATATTGCGCACGAAATTGGCGAGCAGCTCCGCGCCCTTGGGCGTATGCACGACCTCGGGATGGAACTGCACGCCGTAGAGACGGCGTGAATCGTCGGCGATCGCCGCAAACGGCGCGCCGGTCGAGACGCCGACGGCGCGGAAGCCGGGCGGCAGCTTGGTGACGCGGTCGCCGTGACTCATCCAGACCGAGGCGCGGTCGCCTTCCTGAAACACGCCGTCGAAGAGCGGCGTCTCGTCGATGATCTGGAGTTCGGCGCGCCCGAACTCGCGGGTGTGCCCGCTCTCGACCTGACCGCCAAGGGCCGAGACCATGGCCTGCTCGCCGTAACAGATGCCGAGCACGGGCACACGCGCTTCGAAGATGGCGTTTCCGACTTGCGGCGTGCCGGTCTCATGCACGGATGCCGGACCGCCGGAGAGGATGATGCCCCTCGGCAGCACCGGCCCGAGCGCCGCTTCCGCCTTGTTGAAGGGGACGATCTCGGAATAGACGCCCGCCTCCCGCACCCGGCGCGCGATGAGCTGCGTCACCTGGCTGCCGAAATCGACGATGAGGATGCGGCCTTGGCTCGGGTCTTGGGATGGGTCTGGCGCTTCGTCCGTCATGGCCGGTGGTTATAGCAGGCGGCCTGAGTCGGCAATTGCCCCATGCTAGGGCGCTGCGGAGGGGGAAAGCGTCTTCAGGTAGATGACCTTGCCGTCGTCCGGGCCGTAGAAGTCGGGCAGCCGCGCCGCCTCCGCGAACCCCATGCGCTGATAGAAGCCGCGCGTACCGGCATAGCGGTCGGACGAGGACGTATCGGCATAGATATGCTTCGCGCCGGCCTTGCGCATGGCGGCCTCGGCGCGGGTAAAGACCTGGATACCAAGTCCCTTGCGCTGCTCCTCCGGCGCCACGGCGATCCAGTACACATCGAACGAGCCCTGCGTGCCGTGGATCGGGCCGTAGCAGGCATAGGCCACGAGACCGCTGCCGCGCTCCACCAGGATGAAATTATATCCGGAGCGGTTGCCCTTGGTCAGACGCTCGCTGACGAGCTCGGCGGCGATCTCGACCTCAGCGGCGCTGAACAGCCCGGTGCGAGCAACGAGGGAGCGGATGCGGCCGACATCCTCCGGCATGACCGCGCTCCGCCACTCAAGCCCCGGGCGGGATGTCTCCTTTGCCTCGCGGGCGAGCGCGGGCGCGACCTGCCGCGCCGCCGAATAGCCGGTGACAAGCCCGTTGAAGAAGCTCCGCACATTGGCGCCGAGCGTACGGACACGGTAGCCGCCCTCCTGCACGACGAGGGTGGGATAGCCCTGCTCGCCGAGCATGCGGCCGAGCTGGTCGAAATCGCGCGCGCGGTTCGACCAGGTCCCGGTGGGGTCGCCGCGCGCCGTATCGAATCCGGCGCAGACGACAAGGAAGGCGGGGCGGAAACGGCGGATGCGGCGCAAGGCCTCCGTGACCGCTGCGCGATGCTGGTCGGGCGTGATGTGCTCAGCCAGCGGAATGTTGAGATTGTAACCGGCACCCGGGCCGATGCCGGTCTCGTCGCGGAAGCCGGTGAAATACGGATAGGCGAAGCTCGGATGGCCGTGGATGGAAACGGTCAGCACATCGGCGCGGTTATAGAATATCTCCTGCTGGCCGTTGCCGTGGTGATAGTCGATGTCGATGATCGCGACGCGGCCGTAGCGCGCAAGCAGGTTCGCGGCGATCGCGGCGTTGTTGAAATAGCAGAAGCCGCCGAAGGTGCGTGTCTCGGCATGATGACCGGGCGGACGCACCAGCGCGTAGGCAAGGTCGGAGCCTTCCAGAAGCTTCTCCGCGGCCGTCAGCGCGCAGTCGACGGCGGAGCGCGCGGCGAGATAGGCGTTTTGGTTGAGCGGCGTGAAGGTATCGATGCAGTAATAGCCCGCAAGCACCGTCTCGTCCTTCGGCGGTCGCGCGGGATTGCGTGTCGGGAAAACGTAAGGGTAGATCGACTTCTTCGGGCCGGCGAGAAACGACGCCTTGCGGATGTAATCGACCAGGCGCCCGTCATGCACGGCGCGGATATAGCGGTCGGAGAAGCGCTTCGCCGAGATCTTGTGGAAGAGGTTCGAGGCGTCGAGCTCGGCCATGATCGAGCGGATGCGCATGGGCGCCTCGACATAGCCGCGGTCATGCATGTGATGCAGCGCGTGATCGCTGTTGAGCACGAGCGCGATTCGCGGCTCCGACGCGGCGCGACCAACGCCTTTCATCGCCGCGGTCGCGCGCGTATAGCGGCGCTCGCGCAAGCGCACCGGATCGTCCTTGACCGAGTCGACGACCATCTTGATGTAGGGCGCGGGTAGCCCGTATTTCCGCTCCAGGATGGCGCGCATCACTTTCTTCACCGTGTCGCGGCTCGGCATCTCCCCGGAGCCAAGCGGATCGAGCGCGAGATAGGGTGGGTCGCTCTGCCCCGCCGTGACCGGCGTCTCATAGGCGGTGTTGGCGATAGGACGCGCGCCATAGCGCTCGTAGAATTTCAGGCGTTGGGCATTTTTCTCGCGGACCTCCGCCTTGGGGCTAAGCGCGGGGTCGTCGGGCAGGCACTCGAAATAGAGGGCGTTTGCGTTGAGCGCCTTCGCCTCCTCGCGCACCCGCTCATAGAGCGTGGCGCCGATGCCGCCGCCCATGCGCCCGGGCGCGGTCGAGATGATCTCCAGGTAGCAGAAATCGAGATCGGGGAAATTGAGGAGGAGCGCCACGCCCAGCGTCTGGTCACGCCCGTTCTCGGCGACGAACAGGCGCGAGACGAAGCGATGCTTGACGGGATTCGAAATCTGATCGGACATCTTGGCGATGTCCTTCTCAGGGATGCCCGGAAACTGCTCGCGCATGATGGCCTGCGCCGCCTCGATGGCGGCTCGGTTGGCCGACGTGGTGGTGTCCGCAACCTTGCGGATTCGCAACATGTCAGATGCGAAGCATGTCAGGCGGAGGCTTGCAAGACATCCCGCGCCGCATCGACGATGCGGCCAACGAGGTCCGGATAGGCAAGTCCCGCCTCAGACGCGGCGGCGGCGAAGCCGGCATCGAGGCTGAGGCAAGGATTCACATTCACTTCAAGGATGAAGGGGCGCCCCGCCCGATCGACGCGGAAATCCACGCGGGCATAGCCGGAAAGCCCGAACAAAGCCCAGGAGGCGAGCGCCAGCCGCTTGAGCTCGGCGGCAAGGACGGGCTCGTCCCGCTCCAAGCCGAAGCGGCGCGGCGTGCCGAGATAAGCCGCGCTCTCCGGCGCCCATTTGGCGTCATAGCCCACTATCTCTGGCGTGCCGTCACCAAAGCCTTCAAACAGGATCTCGGCGATCGGCAGCACCTCGACCCCGCCCGCACCCTCAAGCAACGCGAGATTGCACTCGCGGCCCGGAATGTAGCTTTCCGCGAAATGCTGCGTGCGCCAGCGCGCATGACGTTCGGCGATGGCGCGGCCAGCGGCCCTGCCGCGCACCACCGAACTCGCGTCCATGCCGAGCGAACCGTGCTCCCACACAGGCTTGACGATCACGCGTTGATCTGGATCGAGCCCCTTCCCGTCTGCGGACCACACAGGCGTCGGCAAGCCTGCGTGTTCGAGCTTCAGCTTGGTCGCGATCTTGGACAGCGTGTCGAGCCAGGCGGCAGTCGGCGCGCCGGTATAGGGCAGCTTGAGGGCATCGAGCAGCGCCGGAACCATGGGCGCGAGCCGGCCGTCGCCTCGCACCGCATCGACGAGGTTGAAGATGACATGCGGGCGGCGCTCCTTCAGCGCCTCGACGGCGCGAAGATCGAGATCGAGCGCAACGATCTCGGCGCCATAGCCGAGCGACGCAAGCGCATTCGCCACGGCGTCCGCGGCAATGAGCGTGTCGATCTCGTCGGGGCGGCTGTCGGTCGCGGCGTGCAGGACGGGGATGAAGCCGCGCGACGCCGAGGCCATTACGCGCGCCTCCGCTCCTGCAATGGCCGCGTCAGGCCATAGCGCTTAAGCCCTGCGTCGAGGATCATCCCGATCAGCGTCACATAGTCGATGCCGCTCTGCGCCGCGAGGATCGGCAGATCGGAGTGGTGCGGATGCAGGCCGGCAAGCGGGTTGGCCTCGAGAAAATACGGCTCGCCGCGAGCATCGGAGCGGAAGTCGATCCGCGCCGTGTCGCGGCACTCAAGGGCGCGATAGGCGATCAGAGCGAGCTCCCCTGCCCGCTTTGCCTCCGCGTCGTCGGCTGGCGCATAGGTAACGAGCTCCTCGCACAGCTCCTTGTTGTGCAGGGAATAGACATTAACCTCGGCGCCATCGCGCAACAGGATCTCGCAGATGCCGATCAATTTCGCGTCGGGGCCGTTGCCGACAATGCCGACGGTGAACTCTCGGCCCACGAGATAATGCTCGACGAGCGCCGGCTGCCGATAGCGCTGGAGCACGCGTGTCGCCGCGGCCTCAAGCTCGCCTCTGTCATGCACGACCGAACCAGCCTCGCAGCCTTTACCCGTACCTTCCGCCAGCGGCTTCACGAAGGCCGGAAACCGGTCCCAGCCGGCCAGCTCACGTGCACTTGCGGTGGCCACAGCAAAGTCGGGCGTCGGCACACCAGCGTCGCGCACGAGACGCTTGGCGACCGCCTTGTCGAGCGAGGCGGCCAGCGTCAGCGGGTCGGAGAGAAGATAAGGCTGCTCGAACAGCTCGCAGAGCGCCGGGACTTGCGCCTCGCGCGAACGGCCGCTTAAGCCTTCCGCAATGGAGAAGACGAGATCGAACCGCTCGCCTGCCACGAAGCGCGCGGCGAGCGCCTCCCCGCGGCCCACGCGATCCACCTCGCAGCCAAGCTGCTCAAGCGCACCGGAAAGCGCGTCGATCGTATCGACGCCATCGAACTCGGCGATCTCCTCCTCGGAGTAGCCGAGCGCCCGATATTCGTCTCGCAGATCGTAGACGAGGCCGATACGCATCAGCGCGCCCCGGCGCTACGCGCCCGGTCACGGCCAACCGTCCCGTCGGGATCGGCATAGCGATAGGTCTCGCCCTCGAAATTGCGCAGGAGCAGATCGTCGCCCTCGCGGCCGACAATATAGTCCGGCAACAGCGGAATCTTGCCGCCGCCGCCAGGTGCGTCGATCACATAGGTCGGCACGGCGTAGCCCGTCGTATGGCCGCGCAGGGCCTGCATGATCTCAAGCCCCTTATCCACGCTGGTGCGGAAATGCGAGGAGCCGCTGATCGGGTCGCATTGATAGAGATAGTAGGGCCGCACGCGCCGCATCAGGAGGCCGTGATAGAGGCGCTTCAGCACGTCGACATCGTCGTTGATGTCTTTCAGCAGGACGGTCTGGCTGCCGAGCGGGATGCCTGCATCCGCGAGCCGCGTGCAGGCTTCGGTCACTTCCGGCGTCAATTCGGCGGGATGAGTGAAGTGGAGGCTCATCCAGAGCGGATGATGCTTCTTCAGCACCTTGATGAGCGAGCGCGTGACGCGCATCGGCAACACGACCGGCACCTTGGTGCCGAGCCGCACGAACTCCACATGCTTGATGGCCCGCAACCGCCCGAGCAGATAGTCGAGGCGCTCATCGGACAGGGTGAGCGGATCGCCGCCCGAGATCAGCACGTCCCGGATCTCGGAATGATCGGCGATGTAGTCGAGCGCCTGCTCCCATTGCGGCCTGGAGAATGAGTAGTCGCCGCCAGGCTCCCCCACCATGCGCGAACGCGTGCAGTAGCGGCAATAGGTGGAGCAGAAGCCCGTGGCGAGAAACAGCACACGGTCTGGATAACGATGCACGAGGCCGGGCACCGCCGTGTGGCCGTCCTCGCCGAGGGGGTCGTCGTCCTCGCCCGGCGTCTTGAGATATTCGGTGCCGACGGGGATGTGCGTGCGACGGAGCGGTTCGAACGCATCGTCCCGGCTCATGATGCTCGCGTAATAGGGCGTGATGCCGAGCGGCAGCGAGCCCTCGTGGCGTATCACCGCGTCGCGCTCATCGTCGGAGAGCTGGAAGATGCGCTCCAAATCCGAAAGCGCGCGAATGCGCCGCCGCGCCTGCCAGCGCCAGTCGTTCCACTCCGTACTCGTGACCTCGGAGAAGAAGCGTTTGCGGAAGGCGCGCGACAGCGGGCCGGTCGGAAAGCGCTCCGCGCGCGCGGCGAGAAGAGCCGCCGGCGATTGCGCCATGCCGGGCGAGAGAACGTTGATAGGAATGTGTTTGGGCAGTTTCGAAGATGTCGCCGTTTGGCGACTGGGTGGCTCTTCAGCCTCCCCGAGGAGCAAGGTCATTGGATCTGCAGTCCTCCAAACTTTTGCTGACGATCCGAGCGCCGACCGCTCTTCCTGCATCGACAAAAGCGGCAGTCATTTCATCGACCCGCGTGTCAATTTCAAGTGCTAAAAAAGGCGGGCCCATCTTTTTTTGTAGCTGGCCGGCGAGGCTGTGGCCTCGCGCAAACGAACCCTCGATCAGACCGATCGTTCCATGACGGCCACGAAGAAGCCGTCGGTGCCGTGACTTGAGGGCGTCATCAACAACGTCGCCTCGGAGCCGTCGGCGGAAGCAGGCGCCGCTCCCGGCAGATTACGCTCCCAAAGCTGACGCCCGGGCACGAGCTTGAAGTCGGGAAAGCGGGCCATGAAGCTTTCCACCTGATCGCGGTTCTCGGCCGGCAGCACCGAGCAGGTGACATAAGCGAGCCGGCCGCCCGGCTTGACCAGAGGAGCCGCCTGATCGAGCACCGTTCGCTGGTCGGCCAGACGCGTTTCGAGCACCTCCGGCCTCAGCCGCCATTTTGCATCGGGCCGCCGCCGCCAGACGCCGGAGCCGGTGCAGGGCGCATCGACCAGGACGAGATCCATCTTGCCTTCGAGCTCGGCGAGGCCTGCTTGCTCCGCCGCCGGAAGCACCTGCACATTGCGCACGCCGGCGCGCTTCAGCCGCTCGAAGATAGGCCTTAGGCGCAGGCGGTCGGAATCGTAGGCATAAAGCTGGCCGGTGTTTCCCATCGCGGCGGCGAGCGCCAAGGTCTTGCCCCCCGCGCCGGCGCAGAGATCGAGCACCTGCTGCTTCGGCGCCGCGCCTGAGAGCAGCACGGCAAGCTGCGAAGCCTCGTCCTGCACCTCGTACCAGCCTTTGCCGTGGCCGGGCTCCGCCTCGACATGCGGGCTGCGGGCGGCGCCCGGGCCATGGACGATGCGCACGCCGTGCGGGGCGTGCGGGGTGGGCTGCGCATCGAAGCGGCGGAGCGCCTTCAGCACCTTGTCGCGATTGGCTTTGAGCGTATTCGCGCGAAGATCGACGGGCGCGCGCTCAGCGAGCGCCGCCCCCTCTTCCGCCGCCCGCGCTCCGAAGACGCGCTCGAAAGCGGGAGCGAGCCATTCCGGATAGTCACCCCGGATATAGGCCGGGGCATCGGGCGGAATGGCGCCCTTCAGTCCGGCAAGCTCGGCCTCCGACAGCGTCGCCGGCGCATGCGGTCCGCCATCGGCGAGAGCAGCCACCTCTTCCGGCGTCTGGTTCCAGCGTGTGACGAGCGTGCGCAGCAGGACTGCGCGCGGACTGTCGTCCCCCATGACAAGCGCGCTCGAAGCACGGTTGCGCAAGGCATCGAAGACGAGATTGCCGATCGCCGCGCGGTCGCCAGAGCCCGCGAAGCGATGCGTCACGCCCCAATGCTTGAGCGCCTCCGACGCGGGGCGCTTATGCGCGCCGATATCGGTGAGCACCTCGATGGCGGCGCTGACGCGCGCGCTTGGCGTCATAGAGTGGCTGGCTGGAGCAGGATGCGCGCAAAGACGATAATCCACATCAGGCACAGCGCAATCGCGCCGATGAGGAACAGAGGCCCGCGACGGTCCATTCGGTTGCTGGTGACGTGAACGCAAGCATGGGCGAAACGCGTCAGCACGAACAGCCAGCTCAAGACGAGCAGGATCGAGTCCGCGGTGCGGGTCTGGAGCGCAAGCAGAGCGAGCGCGTAGAACAGAAGCGGCGTTTCGAGCTGATTGTGGAAGGCGTTGGCGATCTGGGTCGCCCGCGGCGGCCAGTTGGCCTCTCTGAGCGCAATGGTTTGCGGCTGCACCAACCCGTCGCGGATCGCGGACATGCGCAAAAAGGCCATCCAGAACAGCAGCACGAAGGTCAAAAAGACCTGCGCAAACATCGGCATCAAGATAGACGTGAGCGACATTTTCAGTCTCCGGTTGCGCTGATGCGAGCGGGCCGCGGACGCGGACCTCGTGGGTTATACGCTGCCGATGCCCTTATGTTGAGCGGGAAGGTCGATGCGGCCATTAGCCGGACGCACAGTCATTTTCCTCTTTGCGATCCTCGCCGGCAACGCCGGCGGGGTAGCCGGCTGGCTCATAACCGGATTCGGGGCAGACTTCGTCCTCGGTCTTGGCGTCATGTCGGCGCGCGAAGGCGGTCGCGCCATGTACGCCTTCTGGGGGATCGGACCCTTTGGCGCGGGCGTGGGGCTGCTGCTCCTGGCTCGTGCTGCACTTTTATGGCGGCTATCGCAGCTTCGGCAAGCTGGCCGGGGGCAGCACCATCGTGGTCGCTTCGATCTTTGCGCTCGGCGCTTGCGTGCTCGGGTTCCTCTACCTCTCCGACGACGTCCTCGTCCGCAATGGACCCCCGCCCAGAGCCCAGTTCGAAATTCTCGTGCCGGAGCGGGCGAACCTTCCGGCCGCGCTCGAAGATCTCAGCATCGACCTCAACACCGACAAGAATTCGCAGGCCGCATACGGCATAAGCCATGCCCGCCACGACGGCGAAAGACCGGTGATCGCGGGCGGCGTCGATCTCTATTTCCGGACCTCGAACCGCATCCTGGTGTTGCGCGTGAAGGGGGAGCCGGACCGCCTCTTTATGCTTCAGCTCCGCGCCAATCCTCCGCACGAAGCGGAGTTCGGTCCTTGGCGCCGCGTCGACTATGTAGCGGATGTGCCGGAGCAGAATCCGCGCAAAGCGACCGATACTGACCGTTACGAGGTAAGATACCGGGTCGAGCGAACTGGTTAACGGCCGAGTTTTCCCGAGATTCATGGACAGATGTTCAATTGACGCCCCGCCCCCGCCCCCTCTAAACCTTGCCAAAAGCAAAAGTCCCGCGTCCCAAGGAGGTTTTCCATGCGCTTTGGCGCCCTAAATTCCCTGCTTTCACTGCAAGCCGCGGCACTCGCCGGCGCCCTCCTGGTCGCCGCTCCCAATCAGCTTCTGGCTGAGGAGCCGGGCGCAGACGAAAAGCAAGCCGGAACGGAAGAGAAGGACTCCTGCTTCACCGGCAAAGGCACGGTAAAGGAAGTTCTCAATGCCTGCGCGGCGTTCATCGCCTCGGGATCGGAGGACAAGGCCCGTCTCGTGACCGCCCATAGCGTTCGCGCCATGGCGCTGTCAGCGGTCGGCGACATCGATGGCGCGACCAAGGATCTCGACGCCGCGATCGCGGTCGATCCGAACGCGCCCAACAGCTATTTCATGCGCGCAGCCGCCTTAAACGCGAAGAAGGACTACGACAAGGCCCTGGGCGACCTCGATAAAGCGGTCAGCCTCGACCCGGCGCACGGCGATTTTTATCTTCTGCGCGGGATGGTCTACGCCAACAAGGGCGATTTCAATCGCGCCCTTGTCGACATGAACGAGAAGGTGAAGCGCGACCCCGACTCATTGGACGGCTATAACAAGCGCGGCGATCTCTACCGGCAGCGGAAGGAATATGACCTTGCCGTCGCCGACTTCGCCGAGGTGATCAAGCGCGATGCGGAGTCCGCCAAAGGCTATATCAGCCGGGGCTGGGTCTACGTGCTTTACAACGACCTCGACAAGGCGCAGGCCGACTTCGATACGGCTCTTAAGCTCCAGGAAAACGAGCCATCGGCCTTGGTCGGCCGCGGCGTCGTCAAGAGCCGAAAAGGCAAGCCCACCGACGGCAGCGCCGACATCTCGCTGGCGGTGAAGCTCGAGCCGACCATCATCGAGCAGGTGCGAAAGCTCGGCGTGCAATAGCCGTTCGCCGACCTCGCGCCCCTAGCCTTCGCGCGGATAGTTGGGCGATTCCCGCGTGATGGTCACGTCATGGACGTGACTCTCGCGCAAGGCCGCATTTGAGATGCGGATGAATTGCGCGCGGGCCTGGAAGTCGGCGAGCGTGGCCGCGCCCGTATAGCCCATCGAGGCACGCAAGCCTCCGATCAGCTGGTGCAGCACGCTGTTGACGGGGCCTTTGTAGGGCACCTGCCCCTCGACGCCTTCTGGCACGAGCTTGAGCGCATCCCTGATGTCTTGCTGGAAGTAGCGATCAGCCGAGCCCCGCGCCATGGCAACGATCGAGCCCATGCCCCGATAGGCTTTGTAGGACCGGCCCTGGTAGAGATAGACCTCGCCCGGGCTCTCGTCGGTGCCGGCCAGAAGCGATCCGATCATGACGCAGTCGGCCCCGGCCGCGAGCGCCTTGGCCAGGTCTCCGGAATATTTGATGCCGCCGTCGGAGATCACCGGAATATCGTTCTTGCGCGCGACCTCGACGGATTCAAGCAGCGCGGTGAATTGCGGCACGCCGACGCCCGCCACCGCGCGCGTTGTGCAGATCGAGCCCGGTCCGATGCCGACCTTGATCGAATCCGCACCCGCGTCGATGAGCGCCTTGGTGCCGTCCGCGGTCGCCACATTACCGGCAATCACCTGCACGGCGTTGGAATGGCGCTTGATGCGCCTGACCGCATCGAGCACCAGCGCGGAATGCCCGTGCGCGGTATCGACGACAATGAGATCGGCGCCGGCATCGATCAGCCGCTCGGCCCGCGCAAACCCGTCATCGCCGACGCTCGTCGCCGCGGCGACGCGCAAACGCCCCTGTTCGTCCTTGCAGGCGTGAGGATGCGCCCTCGCCTTTTCGATGTCCTTCACCGTGATGAGGCCGATGCAGCGATAGCCATCGTCCACGACTAGGAGCTTCTCGATGCGATGATGATGCAGAAGGCGTTTGGCCTCCTCCATCCCGACGCTCTCGGTGACGGTGACGAGATCCTCCTTGGTCATCAGTTCGGCCACCCGCTGGTTGGGATTGGTGGCGAAGCGCACGTCGCGATTGGTGAGGATGCTGACGAGCTTGCCGTCGCGACTGCCCTTACGGGGCTGCTCGACCACCGGGATGCCGGAGATCTGATGATGGGCCATGAGCTGGAGCGCCTCGGCGAGCGTCCCCTCGGGGTGGATGGTGACGGGATTGACCACCATGCCGGACTCGAACTTCTTCACCTGAGCCACCTGGGCCGCTTGCACCTCCGGCGTGAGGTTCCGGTGAATGACCCCGATTCCGCCGGCCTGCGCCATCGCAATGGCAAGCGGGCCTTCGGTGACGGTGTCCATCGCCGACGACATGATCGGGATATTGATGCGAATCTCGCGGGTGACGCGGGAGCTGATATCCACCTCGTTCGGCAGCACGTTCGAGGCGCCTGGGCGGATCAGCACGTCGTCGAAAGTCAGCGCAATGGCGCTCTCGGAAAAACGATTGGTGTCGTCGGGGGAGTGCCCTTGCGGCATCGGTCAACCTCTCACAGGGGGCACGCGGTCGCGGGCACCGGTTGACGGCGTCCTTTAGCAGCTTGCACCCGGCTTGGGAAGGCGATGGAGCGGCCCTGGGGCCGTTTTACCCCTGCGAAGGGGCCCGGCATTGCCCCCCATTGCCCCTCGATCCCATTGCTGAGCACGCCGGCGATATGGGATAGTTGCGGCCGGGCGGCATGCTATCTTTGGGGGGTGTCGATATGCGCTACGGTCAGTCTGTCTCCCGGTTAGGCGTGTTGGCGGCCGGTCTCCTTATCTGCATGAGCGAGGCCATGGCCTGCGGTTCCGGCAAGGTGATTCTCGAAGACAAATTCGAGACTTTGGATCCGGCCTGGGGCTTTTCCGAAAAAGACGATACGCGAAAGAACGGCCCGGATGGGCTGACCTATACGCTCCAGCCAGGGACAACATCTTTCTGTTGAACCAAGCCGGGCTCTACAACGACTATGAGGTGTGCGCGGTCTTCACGACCGAAGCCCCCGAGGGCGCCGGCACCTACGTCGCCGTCGACGTGTGGGGAACGGACGCGGACAATGTCTACGAGGTGGATGTTCTCCCCGTTAGCGGCTCCTACGCGGTCTACCGGTTCCAGAACAAAACGATGCTGAAGCCGGTGTCGCTGCGCGGTCGCGAAGGGATTGAGCGCGACGAATGAGATCAGCGTCGCGGTGCGGGGCAATAAGGGCACCATCAATATCAACGGCAAGAAGGTGCCGATTTCACGGGCCAGCCGCCGGAAGGCGGTAGCCTTTCGGCGCGAATTCGGCACGCTGAAGCAGGATAGCGGCCCCTCGACCATCACGCTCAAGACCATCCAACTGCGCGAACTCGAACCGAGCGCCAACAGGCGAGCGACGGTAAGCACCGTAGCTAACGGTCTACCCTGCGCCTGCGCGTCCGCACTTCTTCTGCGGTGAAGAGCCACCCGAACACATAGGCAGCAGCAAGCGCACCTGCGAATTCCGCCACGATGAAGATCGGCACGTCGCGTGGCGCGATCCCGGCAAAGGTGTCGCTGATCGACCGCGCGATACTGACGGCGGGGTTGGCGAAGGACGTGGACGAGGTGAACCAATAGGCCGAGGTTATGTAGAGACCGACGGCCGCGGCCACCGCACCAGGCGCAAATTTCACGCAACCGAGGATGGTGGCGATCAGCCCGAACGTCGCAATGAACTCGCCGATCCACTGTCCCGCACCGGTGCGGGCGGTCTCGGAGATCTGTAGCGGCTCAAGCCCGAACATGAGATGCGCGGCAACGGCCCCGGCACAGCCGCCGGCAATCTGCACCACCATGTAGAGAGCGGCCATCTTGCGATCAATCTCACCCCTCACCAGGGCGACCAATGTCACCGCCGGGTTGAAATGCGCGCCGGAGACCGGGGCAAAAATGGTGATGATGACGAACAGCACAGCACCGGTCGGCAGCGTGTTGCAGAGAAGCGCGATCGCCTCGTTTCCGCCGGCGAGCGCCTCCGCCATGATGCCGGAGCCGACCACGGCCATGACGAGAAACAAGGTACCGAGCGCCTCCGCGACGAGGCGGCGTGTGAGATCGAACTGCATTCCCCTGCCCCCCAAAACCTCGTGATGGCCGAGCTTGTCCCGGCTATCCCCGTCTACTCCCGGCCTATTCGTGAATGCCCGGAACAGGCCGGGCATGACGATTGTAGATATTAAAGCCTCAGCAACAGCCCCCACTCGATTTGGCTGTCGCCGTCGCCGCTGTCGCGAAAGGAATAGACGTCCCGCAACCGAGAAAAATCCCGTAATGGCGCGAAAAGTCGCCGATGAAATCGAAATACGGCGCGAAGCGCGTATCGGCGAGCATGCGCCAGGTGTTGCCGCAGACCGGGAACACTTTGCCCCGCTCTATCAAGTGGTGGCCGTCGAGCTCGAACGCCTCCGGCTGTTCGGCGATACCGCCCTTGTAAAGGACCGCCTGGCCGTAATCCTCGCAGGCCGTCTCCAGCGCATCGAGCTTGAATAGCCGATAGGTCGCGGAGAAGAACTGCGCTTGGCCGAGCTTTTGCCGCATGGCCTCATCCTCGACGTCGATGGG
>NZ_JBPCOU010000073.1:0-6107 GCF_050999895.1 Methyloceanibacter sp.
CGTTTTCCACCTACTGGTCGCTAGCCGAAATCGCAGACGATGCCGCGCGTGACCCGTTCATGGGGAGTGACGCGGAGGCGGAGGAAGAGCTCGCCCGCCTGCTGCAAGACGCGGTGCAGCGGCGGAAGATCGCCGATGTGCCGCTCGGCGCGTTTTTGAGCGGCGGCATCGATTCCTCGACCGTCGTCGCCGTGATGCAGGCGACCAACAACCAAAAAGTGCGCACGTTCTCCATCGGCTTCCGCGAATCCGATTTCGACGAGGCTCCCCACGCCAAGGCCGTCGCGCGCCATCTCGGCACCGACCATGTCGAGCTCTATGTCACGCCCGAGGAGGCGCAAGCCGTCATCCCGCGCCTCGCCTATATCTACGACGAGCCCTTCGCCGATTCTTCGCAGATCCCGACCTTCCTCGTCTCCGCGCTGACGCGGCAGCACGTGACCGTCGCGCTGTCCGGCGACGGCGGCGATGAAGTCTTCGGCGGCTATAATCGCCATCATCATACTGAACGCCTCCAGCGCTTCATGCGGCGCGTGCCCCGACCGTTGCGTCAGCTCGCGGCGCGGTCGCTGCAGACGCTGCCGCCGCGGCTATGGGATCAGCTGCCGCCTATGCTGCCTGAGCGCTATCGCGTAAAGCAGCTCGGCAACAAGATGCAGAAGCTCGGCGATCTGCTCGGATCGGACGCCGACGGCATCTATCTCCGTCTCGTGTCGCAGTGGCAGGATCCGGACAGCATCGTCATCGGCGGCCGCGAGCCGGCGCATCGCTTCAATGGAAGCAGCTCACACGGTCACCCCGCGCAGCGGTTCCAATATCTCGATACGCTGACCTATCTGCCCGACGATATTCTCACCAAGGTCGATCGCGCCAGCATGGCAGTCTCGCTTGAGGTGCGCGTGCCGCTGCTCGACCACCGCGTCGTCGCCTTCGCCTGGGCACTGCCGCAGCACATGCGCATTCGCGACGGGCGCAGCAAATGGATCTTGCGCAAGGTGCTCAACCGTTTCGTGCCGGAGAAACTTGTCGCGCGGCCGAAGATGGGGTTCGGGGTCCCGGTCGGAACTTGGCTCAAGGATCCGTTGCGCGATTGGGCGGAGGATTTGCTTGCGCCCGCGGCGCTTCAGGCCGACGGGCTGTTCGCCTCAGCACCCATCCGCGCGGCATGGCAAAATCATGTGGACGGGCGAGAGGACGCCACCGCCAAGATTTGGACCGTGCTGATGTTCCAGGCCTGGCGGCAGAGGGCGGGGCTTTAGCGCGACACGAGAAGAGCGTTGTCCGCCTAAACCCACGGCCTTTGGGCGTGCATGTCAACCTCGAAGGCTTGAATGGCGTTGGCCTTCTGCAGTGTCAGGCCGATATCGTCGAGCCCTTCCAGCAGGCAGCGCTTGAGGAAGGCGTCGATAACGAAATGGATGACGCCGCCGTCGGGGCCACGGATTTCCTGCGCTTCGAGATCGACGGTTATCGTGGCGTTGGGGCCGCGCGAGGCATCGTCGAGAAGCTTGTCGACCCCGCTTTGCGGCAGCGTGATCGGCAGAATGCCGTTCTTGAAGCAGTTGTTGTAAAAGATGTCGGCGAAGGACGGCGCGATGATGCAGCGGAAGCCGAAATCCAGCAGCGCCCATGGAGCATGCTCGCGCGAGGAACCGCAGCCGAAATTGTCGCCGGCGATTAGGATGGTCGCCTTGTCGTAAGGCGGCCGGTTCAGCATGAAGTCGGGCTTGGGTTTGCCCTCCTCGTCATAGCGCAGCTCGGCGAACAGACCCTTGCCTAGTCCGGTGCGCTTGATGGTTTTCAGGTACTGCTTCGGGATGATCATGTCGGTGTCGACGTTGATCATGGGAAGCGGTGCGGCGATGCCCGTTAGGGTCGTGAACTTGTCCATGGTCAGTTCTCGCGATAGGGGTTCGGCTCGTTTTAGTCTCCTGAGCGCTTGCTGGCCATAGTTTCCGAGCGGCCTGACCGCCATCTCCACTTTGCAGAAGCAAGGGGGGCGATTATGGTCCACGGCCAGTCCAGTGAGGAGCGCGCAATGGCAGGAACTCTCATCTATGAAGCGCATCCGGCGATGTTCCGGGCGCACCCTTTCTGGTTCATCCTCTCCGTCCTGCTGATCCCGGTCTTGGGCATCGGCATTCTCATCCTGCTATACTGGTACGTGCTCACGCGCGCCACGTCGCTCATGGTGACAGATCACGAGGTCATGTACGAGAAAGGCATCCTGAGCAAAGACCGCACTGCCGTGTCTCTAAGGCATGTCCGTTCCGTGCGCGTGACTCAGGGGTTCGTCAACCGCATCCTTGGCGTGGGGACAGTGGAGATTTCGACCGCCGGCGACGAGCCGGAGTTCACGGTAAAGGACATGCCCGACCCGCACGAGATCCGCGAAGCGATCACGAAGGCACAGACGCTGGACGAGGCGAGCTGAGCGAGGAAGCCGATGCCGGGCCCCGAGGATCGACGCGATCGTAAAGAGGCGACACGCCTCTTCCTTGCGGCATCCGTTGCGGTGCTGCTCCTGATCGTTGTCGGGGGCGCTTTGCTTTACTACTTCACCGACATGATTGGATCGTCGGATCCGTTTTCGGCAGGTCTTGGACTTAAGACTGCGGCCCTGATCTCGTTCGGCGTGTCCTTCGTCGCTATCCTCATCATGACCGTCGTGTCTGGCGGCGACGCCATTTTTGGCGAGCTGCCCTTCACCATCACGGGCTTCCTGCTGTTCTTCGTGATCTTTTGGCTGATGATCGCCTGGATCTTCTGATCCGGCGAGACGCCCGCGCTAGTTGGACGGCCCTAGGGTCTGCGCCTTGTTGGCCGGCCCGGTCGTATGGCGGCTCGATCCCTGGACGGCGTTGGCATAGCATTTCCGCATGGCTTCGCAGCGGACTGGCCCCGGCGGATGCACCGCGTCGCCCTTCAAGGTCGAGATGAAGGTGCAGATGTCCTCCAATCCCAAGGCGTCGAGCCAGCCATAACGCACGCCGCGCCGGATGGCGAAACAGTCTGCGGCGGTCTCATCGGCACCGATGAATTGATGCCCGCATTCGTGGGAATAGACGTAGAGCTTCACGGGCGTCGAAAGCCCGCTGATCTTCTTCGTGTTGAGGATGACAAAGCCGGGAAAGGCGCCGCCCCAGCTGTCGAAATTGGGATTGATGACGGTCGGGCGCTTACCGCAACTGACCGACTTGCCGTCGATCTTGAGCGCGCCGTGTTTGACGAGCTTGCCGTCCGGGCCAACTTGATTGAGGTATTCATCAATGGTCGGCCCCTTGACCGTGGAGCCTTCTTTGTTTGCCCATTCGGCACGCGCAGGGGTGCCGAGCAGCGCGCCGCCGATCAACAGGGCGCAAAATGGCGCCAACCAAAGGCCTGAACAGAATTCCCTCATTGAATCGCAAGTGTAATGGCGGAAGAGTTGGGGTGCAATCACGCTGAGCGGAATTCCCACGTTTCAGGCCTCCGCACCGGCCGTTAACGGCTGCCGTCCGCCGTCACACCCTTCTCCATGAAGCATTGGCGGAGGCGATCGCAACGTTCTTCTGGGTCCGGATGCACGGGGCCATGGCCCGAGATGTTGAAGGCAGTGCAGATCTCCTCGATGCCGGCCTGGTTGAGCCAGCCCTCGCGTCTTGCCCTGCGCACGGCATAGCAATCGGCCGCGATCTCATTGGGTCCCAAAAGGATATGGCCGCATTCGTGGTAGTAGATGAGCCATTGCACGCGCCGGGGCAGTTCCTTCAGCGCCTGCATGTTGAGCATGATCACGTTCGACGATACGGCGAAGCCCTCGAAATCCCTGATCAGGGTCGCCGTCGAGCCGCAGGAGAGGCGGCGCCCGGCGACGACCAGCTTGCCCGGCTGAACGACCTTGCCGGGCTGTACGATCTTGCCGGTTTCAGCAGAGCTCGGAGACGGCACAAGACCGGCGAGCAAACCTGCGGCAATCGCGATTCCCACGACAAAACGGGCAGCCTTCATTTTTTTGTTCCCTCGCTGCCCCGATTATTCGCGTTCGCCTTCAGTGTGCGGGCGGGCAAGAGCCTTCGTCAACACGCAAAAGCCTCTTGACGATCAGGCGGAGGCTTCGGCCTCGATCCGTGCCATGTCGGCATCGGAGAATCCGAAATGGTGCCCAATCTCGTGTACGAGCACGTGGGTGACGATGGAACCGAGCGTGTCCTCATGCTCGGCCCAATAATCCAGGATGGGCCGGCGATAGAGAAACACCATGTCGGGCAGGCCACCGACATCGAGCACGCTTTTGTGGGAGAGGTCGACGCCGGAATAGAGGCCGAGCAGATCAAAGGGCGAGTCGATCTGCATGGCGCTGAGCACCTCGTCGGTGGGAAAGTCCTCCACGCGGATGACGAGATCGCTACAGAGCGCGCGGAAGTCCTTTGGCAAGCGCCGATAGGCGGCGTCGGCAATCAGTTCGACATCGGCGAGGCTCGGTGCCGGCGTGCCGTCCCAATCGAGTCTGTCCATCCTGCTCATGAGCGCCTTGCTAGCAGGTCTCAAGCGCGCGCCAAGAGGGGGCTTCACCGCAAATCATTCGTTACAGGCAGGCGTTCGCGTCGCGGGCGCGGCCGGCGCCGCCAGCTCCGGGAAGTCCTGCGGCAATGCTGCCAAGATAGCCCGCATGTCATTGTAGCGGGAGGGATGGTCGGCGCTGCCCAGGACCACGGCGACGATCGTCTGTCCATTCGGCGCGCGCCATCCCACGACGAGATTGTAGATATTCTTGCTGACATGCGATCCGGTCTTTGCGCCCAAGATGCGGTCTTCGCCGAGCATCTCGATACTGCTGTTGAGCGTGACCGTGCGCGCGTTTGGCCCGCGGATGCTCAGCATCCGTTGCGCGCACCGCCAAAACGGCAGCAACCGTGCATCGCGAAAGATAGTCTGCCCCATCACTGCCACGTCGCGCGCGCTCGCAGTGTTGGCGGCGGAAAGACCATACGGATCGGCAAATTGCGCCTGCTTTGCTCCGAGAGCCATTGCCGCGGGTCGCATCTCCGTCACGAAGCGCTTGATGGAACTGCCCCCCTTCTTTTCTTGGGCGAGGATTGTCCGTCCGACGTGATCGGCGATGGCGAGGGAAGCATCGTTCCCGGAGACGAGCAGCGTGCCGTAAAGCAGATCGTTCAAAGTCCAGACGTCGCCCTTGCGAAGGCCGGCCGTCGACCCAGGCACAAGATGCGATTGGGTAATTGTCACGGTGTCGGACAGCTGCCCGCCCAGGCGCTGTACGAGGACATAGGCCGTGATCAGTTTCGTGATGCTGAGAATCCTGAACGTCTTGTTCTCGTTCTTCCGATACAGCGGCTGGCCGGTATCGGCGTTCAGCACAAAGACGGAGGAAGCCGTGACCTCGGGCGGAGCGGTGGCCTCCTGGCCGAACGCTGGGGCGCCGATCAGTATCGCCAGGGCGATTGTGCCGGCACGGAGCCCAAAGCGGGCGAGGGGCAAGCGCTTTTCTCCTCGGTCAGGACGCAGGGCGCGGATCATCGCGGGCTCATAGCGGATAGGTTGCGCGGAACGGAAGCCGCCTCCAGCTGAACGGCGCCTGATTCGGCGCTCACGTCTCATTCAGGCCATGCCACTATTCTAGATCGTGATAGGCGTGCGATGCGCGGCAACAACGAGGGACCTTCGAGATGTTTCGCAACCGCTTTTTTTGCAGCTTTCGCCGTTGTGTTCCTGTTCTTGTCAGGGAGCGCCGCCGGTACGACCGGAGCATCAGCGCAAGGCTGTGGGCCTTGGAACAACTGGTGCATGCCGCAATGCGTCGAGTGGAAACTGGTGCGCGGCCGAGTGCGGCCTTGGAATAATTTTTGCCGAACGCAATGCGGCGGCTGGAACAATTGGTGCCAGGAAGCCTGCGGGCCTTGGAACGGCTGGTGCTCGGTCAATGTCTATGGCGCGGCGCCATTTCCGCCCGGCTACATCCCGCGGCCCCCCGTCTACGGTTCCCGCGCCTACGGCGGTCCGCGCTACTACGGCAAAGGCGATCACGGCCGCTGGGATAACGATTGGGATAAGGGCAAGAAGGGAAGAAATTGGAACGACGGCAATCGCGGCGACGACCGCGGCCG
>NZ_JBPCOU010000078.1:0-30016 GCF_050999895.1 Methyloceanibacter sp.
TCTCGCCACTGACGAGAATCGGTCCACGACACGACTGGCCAGCGACCCACGTCATCAAACCTGTCGGACGTGCTTTCCGGAACTCATCGGCGACGAGATCAAGAAGCGATATTCTTTTTCCGCCCAAACCGGACCCGCATAATCGACACCGATGCGCGGGGTTCTGACGATCTCCTGAGGAACGACACGCTCACCGAGATCTGCAAACCACAAGCCGGAGCGCGCGGATGCCTGATGCGCATTCAAAGCGCCGGTAATGCCAAGCGCTCGGGTTAGGCGACCCGGCCCGGTGATCGTTTTCACGCTACGGATCAGGACTGCGGCGGGGTAGTCGATCTCTCCCGTGACCACGTTGAGCATCCAATGCATCCCATAGACCAGGTATATATAAAGAGAGCCCGGCGGCCCGAACATTGGTTCGGTGCGACGCGTGCGCCCGCGCGCCGCATGGGAGGCCAAATCGTGAGGGCCCACATAGGCCTCGGTCTCCGTGATCCTGTAGACAGTCCGTTTTCGCTCTCGACGTCGGACGAGCGCCTTGCCGAGCAAGGCCGGCGCGACCTCCTCCGCAGGACGGTTGAAGAATTCCGCCGATAAAGAGCGACCTTGAGGCATCGATCATAGAGTCAAGAGGTGAAACGCTCGCACTTTAGCGCTGGCGCAGAGGGAGAGCACGCGGGCGCAGGTTACCTTACCGAGGACGAGCGGATATCCGATCCGGGACATGTCCAGGGCATCATCCAGGAATATAATCGATTGGGGTTTCTGACTGCGCTCGATGATTTCGGCGCCGGATATGCCGGGCTCAATCTCATGGCAAACTTGCCGCTCGACCTGATCAAGATCGATATGCAGTTGATCCGAGTCGTCGATCGCTCGCACGCGCGGCAGGTGATCATCGCGGGCCTTGCCGCCATGGCGCGGGCCCTGGACATTGCGGTGATCGCCGAAGGGGTCGGGACGGAAGGGGAACTCCAGACCTTGCGGGCTGCGGGGATCTCCCTCTTTCAAGGCTATCTCTTCGCAAAACCTGAAATCGAGAGGCTGCCGGCGGTCCCGATGCTTTTGACCGACGGTGTGGATCGCGGGAACGAGCCGCAGCGCCAGACGCGTCTGTAAGGCCATACGGTGATGCCGTATCTTCCAGAGCGCTTTTGCGCGCCTGGAAAGGCGACCGATACCTTTCACAGTGGGATTCACTCCGTGGCGAGCACCCTTTGCCGTGCATTGCGAAAACTTGCCAAGCTATCGATACTACGGGCGCCGCGGGTCTTCGACCCCGCGCCAATTCGGGGGACGGGAAAACAGCAATGATCTTTCGCAGATTCCGGTTGGCGACAATCCTCCCTACGAGGTGAACGTTGTTATCGAGACTGCATCAGGCGACATGACGGGCGCTGTTCCCACCGTCCGGCTCTGAGAGGCGTCGGCCGAAGCCGACGCCTCTTGTTACCTACACTCCATCGAGCACGTTGCCGGCAAGGAGGACTAAATAGCCGATCAGCAGGATCGTGAAACCGCTATGGGCATACGGGATCGAGACATTGCCGTAGTGGATGACCGCAGCGACAATGGCCACTGCGACAGAAATAAACAATGTCACTTGTTTAGGCGGTGTGAGCCGAAGCATTGTGTTGTTCCCCCTCCAAGCCCGGAATTGGGCGATGTGAGCTTAGCCTCTGCGACTTCTTTCTTTCAGACGCATTTTGTTTGCGTCCATTTCAGGCGCCATTTTTGCTGAAGAATTGCGGTCAGGACAGAGAAATCCCGCGTGCCGGGCGCAGCGTGCTCCTTGCAATGCTGATGGAACTTATGGTTTCGCCCACTGTTTGAATGTGTTGTCAGGATAGGAGCAAACCATGAGCCGCGGATTTCCCTCTATGACTGCCCTTTTGGGCTTGCTCGCCATCGCGGGCTATCAGAATAGAGATAAGATCGCCGAAGTGCTCGGCGGACTTGGGCAGAATAAGACAGGACCGGACGGCCAACGCATCCCCGGGGCGGACGGCCAAAGTGGTCTCGGCGGCTTGCTCGAACAGCTCGGATTGGGCGGTGCGAGCGCTGGCGGGATCCTCAATGGCGGCCTTGGCGAGCTCGTCGATCGCTTCAAGCAAAGCGGCCAGGGTGAAATGGCCGAGTCCTGGGTCAACACGGGCCCCAACAAGCAATGCACCGCGGCTCAGCTCGAGCAGGCGATCGGCCCCGAGGTTTTGGCGACATTGTCGAAACAAACCGGTCTGTCACGAGACGATCTGGTGGCGAGGCTTTGCCGCGAACTGCCCGACGCAGTGGATAAGTATACGCCTCTGGGTCGTCTCCCTGTGGAAGCCGACCTTTCGCGCGCATAATATTCGGCACCGTACTCAATTCTGAAGGAGGGCTGCGCATGGGTATCTTATGGACGATCCTTATCGGCTTCGTGGCTGGAGTATTGGCGAAACTTGTCACCCCGGGCGCCAACGAGCCGGCCGGCTTCATCCTCACGACGATCCTCGGCATCGTCGGAGCATTCGTTGCGACCTATCTGGGCCAGGCTCTCGGCTGGTACAACGCTGGAGAGGGAGCTGGGCTTATCGGGGCGACTGTAGGCGCGATCATCGTGCTTTTGATCTGGGGCGCCGTTTCGCGTAGACAGGCTTAGCACCTTCAAACACTTATCGACGCGCTGCCGCGTGGGCGTGCTGCCGCTGCATCGCGGAGCGCGATCCACGCCGGCGCGTGATCGCTTGCGCCTTCGCGTCCTCTCATGTCGCGATCGACTCCGGCGGCCAGCAGGCATTTAGCGGCTTTCGGGTTGAGCAAAAGATGATCGATGCGAAGCCCGGCGTCGCGTTGCCACCGGTTTCGCCTGTAATCCCAGAACGTGTAAGTCGGCGTATCAGGATGCAGCCTGCGTATTGTGTCGATCCAGCCCTCATCGAGAAGGCACCGATACAAAGCCCGCGGCTCCGGCTGCAGAAGCGCGTTCTTCGCGTAGGACTTGGTTGCATAGATGTCGAAATCCGTCGGCACGACATTGTAATCCCCCGCCAGCACGACCGGGGCATCGAGCGTGTAAAGCTCTGCCGCGTGCGCCAGAAGCCGCTTCATCCAGGCAAGCTTGTCTTTGAATTTGGGCCCCGGCTGCGGATTGCCATTCGGTGCATAAAGCGTCGCAATGAGCACGCCTCCCACGGCGGCCTCGATGTAGCGGCTTTGGGTGTCGGTGGGGTCGCCCGGCAGCGCGTTGCGCGTGAGGACCGGCTCACTGCCGCGGGCAAGAATGGCGACGCCATTCCAGGATTTTTGCCCGCGCCAAACTGCGCCGTATCCGGCCTTTTCGATCGCTGCGACGGGAAACTCGGAATCTGCCGCCTTCAGCTCCTGGAGGCAGGCGACGTCGGGGCGCGCCTCTCTCAGCCATTGCAGCAGATTCGCGAGCCGTTTGTTGACGTTGTTGATATTGAAGGTGGCGATCTTCATCGCGGGACTGTGGTCTCACAGCCGCAGGTCAGGCCTATGCCGCAGCGGCGGCCCAGCGCGACTTGAGGTTCTCGTAAATCGTGCGCGCGTTTTGATTAAACTCAGCCAGGGACGCATCGACCTGGCCCGCCAGCATCTCGACTGCGCCCGGACCCATCGCCTGTTCCAGCGCCTCCGAATACACAGGAATCGCCGCCCATTCCGCAACCGTATCTTTCGTCACTTCGACGTGAAACTGCGCACCATACGCGTGGTCGCCATAGCGGAAGGACTGGACGCGACAGGCAGCCGTACTGGCAAGAATGCTAGCGGCCGCCGGCAAACCGACAACCTCCGCGCCGTGCCACTGAAGGACGCTCAGCGGATCGGGCAAACTTTGCAGCATTGGGTCGCGCTCGCCTGCGGATGTCTTGGCGACCGTGAGTACGCCCACCTCCGGCACCTTCGCGGGCCCGACGCTGCCGCCGACGGCTTCGGCGAGAAGCTGATGCCCGAGACAGATCCCCAAAAACGGACGCTGCATGTCGACGACGAATTTGCGGATCGCCGCTTTCTCTTCGCGGAGCCAGGGATACTGGTCTTCCTGCCAGACATCCTGGGGTCCGCCCATAACGATCATCAGATCGAAGGGCGCGAGATCGGGAATGGATTGGCCTTCGTCGACCTCGATCGTCTGCCACGTCAGGCCGTCTTCGCGAAGGAAGTCGCGAAAGACGCCCGGGTGCTCGACGGCCACGTGTTGCAGAACGATGATCTTCATAATGGCTGTCCCTCACGAAAACTCGGATAGTGGCTGTGCAGGCAAGTCTGGAGCGAGCAGCTCCCGTGATTCCGTGTCCCGTACGATAGAAGGATTTTTTGCAGAAATCACGCACCGGCCCCGGCACATCGGAGCGGTGCTAACGACGTGTGGAGCGGCAGGCGAGGATCGAATATGGCTTCATTAGACCACGAAAGACGCGAGGGTGGAACGACTAATGCAACTTGGCGCGAGGTCACACTCGCGAAGGTCCACGGACCGCCGGGGACATGGTTACTGCAACGTCCGCAAGGTCCAACATCGTGCGAAACTCAGCGAGTTCTTCACAATCTCAAAGCTTCACCATCACATGGCGCGCGACGGTGTAGTCCTCGAGCGCGTACATAGAGAGGTCCTTGCCGTAGCCGGAGGACTTCAGGCCGCCATGCGGCATCTCGTTCACCAGCATAAAGTGCGTGTTGACCCAGGTGCAGCCATATTGGAGCCGCGCGGCGGTTGCCATGCCTTTGGCAAGGTCCGAAGTCCAGACCGAAGATGCGAGCCCATAATCGCTGTCGTTGGCCCAGGTGACTGCCTGATCGATATCGTCGAAGCGCGTGACCGATACGACGGGGCCGAACACCTCTTTCTGCACGATCTCGTCGTCTTGCAGCGCTCCCGCGATGACGGTCGGCTCGAAGAAGAATCCCTTGCCGCCGGGCGATTTCCCGCCTGCCGCGATCGAAATGTGGCTTTGCGAGGCGGCGCGTTCGACAAAGCCTTCGACGCGGCCTTTTTGCTTCGATGAGATCAGAGGGCCGATCTCGTTCTCGTCGTCGTTGGACAGATTGTATTTCAGCTCTTTGACGGCGCTCGACAGGTCCGCGACCAGATTGTCATAGATCTTCTTGCCTGCGTAGATGCGGCATGCGGCCGTGCAATCCTGACCGGCGTTGTAATAGCCGAACGCCTTGATGCCGGCGACCACTGCGCCAATTTCGGCGTCGTCGAACACGATCACAGGCGCCTTGCCGCCCAGCTCAAGATGCGTCCGCTTCAACGTCGCGGACGCGGCTTGCAGCACCTTCCTGCCCGTGTCGATGCTACCCGTCAGCGAAACCATCGCGACCTTGGGATGATTGATGAGGGCGTTGCCGGTCGTCGCGCCGCGGCCGGTGATGACGTTTACCACGCCCTCGGGAAAGATGTCGGCGATGATCTTGGCAAGCTTCAGCGTGGTCAGCGGCGTCTGCTCGGAGGGCTTGATGACGATCGTATTGCCGCCGGCCAGGGCCGGAGCGAGCTTCCAGGCGGCCATCATGAGGGGATAGTTCCATGGCGCGATCGAGCCCACCACGCCGACCGGATCACGGCGGATCATCGAGGTGAAGCCGGCCATGTACTCGCCCGTGAGGGGACCATGCATGTTGCGAACGGCACCGGCAAAGAAGCGAAAGCAGTCAGCAACCGCCGGCATCTCGTCCTCCAAAACGCGAAGTCTCGGCTTGCCGCAATTGAGCGCTTCGAGAGTGGCGAACGCCTCCGCCTCCCGGTCCACGGCATCGGCGAGCTTCAACAAGAGCCCCGAGCGTTCGGCGGGCGTCGTCCGCGACCAGGAAGTAAACGCCTCAACGGCAGCGTTCACCGCTTCGTCGACCTGCTCGGAAGAGGCTTCCGCGAGAGTCACGACCGCTTCCTCGGTCTTGGGATTAATGACGGCCTCGGGCGCTTCCGTGCCGTCAACAAACTTCGAGCCAATCAACATTTTCGTGTCGAGCATGGGGGTGTCCTCAACTGCCGGTTATTTCGATGAGCCGCCCGTGTGCTCGCCCTCGCGCGTCAGATAGTAGGCGGCGAGGATCGGTAAGAGCGTAACAACAATGACGAACACCGCGACGACGTTGGTCACGGGGCGCTGCCGGGGCCGGATCAACTCGGACAACATCCATATCGGCAGCGTCGACTGCTGACCCGACGTGAACGTCGTCACGATGACCTCGTCGAACGATAGCGCGAATGCGAGCATGCCCCCGGCGAGAAGCGCCGTTCCGATTTGCGGCAAGACCACATGGCGGAAGGTCTGGAAGCCGTTAGCGCCGAGATCCATGGACGCCTCGATGAGATTGCCAGACAGCCGCCGGAAGCGGGCGATGGCGTTGTTGTAGACCACCACGATGCAGAACGTGGCGTGCCCGAGAACAATGGTCCAGATCGAGAAATCGATCCCCATGATGTCAAAGGCCGAGCGCAGCGATATGCCGGTGATGATGCCCGGCAGCGCGATGGGCAGGATAAAAAGCAAAGAGATGGTTTCGCGGCCGAAGAAGCGGGCGCGCGACAGGGCGGCCGCAGCGAGGGTTCCAAAAATGAGCGCGAGGACAGTCGCGATCGCCGCCACTTTAAGGGACAAATAAAGCGCCGGCCAAATGTCCGGCCGCTGCGACCAGGCGACCGCGAACCATTTCGTGGTGTAGCCGGGCGGCGGGAACTGGTAGCTGCTTTCCTCGGTGGTGAAGGCGTAAACTACGATGAGGGCGAGCGGCAAATGCAGAAACAAGAGTCCTGCAATTGCAGAAATACGCAGTGCAAGGGGCGTGGCGCGGTTTGGCTCAGATGACATCGAACGCTCCCATGCGCTTCGCCATCCACAAATAAATGCCCATGATCACCATGGGAACGACGGTGAATGCGGCGGCCAACGGAACGTTCCCGGCAGTTCCCTGTAAGGTGTACACCGCCTGTCCGATGAAGAAACGCGAGTTGCCGACGATCGTCGGCACGATGTAATCGCCGAGAGTGAGCGAGAAGGTGAAAATGGAGCCGGCAACGATGCCGGGGAGTGCCAAGGGAAAAAGCACCGTCCAGAAGGTCTGCCTCGGTTCGGCGCCGAGGTCGGCGGACGCTTCGATGTAGTTGGTAGGCACGCGCTCCAACGCTGCCTGGATCGGCAGGATCATGTAGGGAAGCCAGACATAAACGAACACGAGAAACGTGCCGATATAGCTAAATGAAAATGACGGACCGCCGATCACCGGCAAGCCCAGGATTCCGCCGAGCAGCCACGAAAGATGCAGGCCCTCCGCGATCCACGTGAGGATGCCTTCCTTGGCCAAGATGAGCTTCCAGGCGTAGATCTTGACGAGATAGCTAGACCAGAGCGGCATCATCACCGCGAGATAGAACAGCGCCTTAGTCCAGCCGCGCGCATACCGCGCCGCGTAATAGGCGATCGGAAAGGCGATGATCGCGCAAGCGAGCGTAACGAGCGCCGCCATCGTCACCGTGCGCAGAATGATCTGGAGGTTGGCTTCCTCCAGGAGTTGCGCATAGGTCGAGAGCGTGAACTCGCGGACGACGAGCCCCGAGAAATCGTCGAGCGAATAGAAGCTCTGCAGCAGCAAAGCGAACAGAGAGCCGATATAGACAATGCCGATCCACAGCAGGGGCGGCAGCAAAAGGAGCAGCGTGAGGACCTTGGGCCGAGAAACGAGGATATCGGATAACCGGCCGATGACCCCACCTTCCCGATCAGCGGTCGCCACGTGGCTCACGCGCCGTCCTCCATGGTGACCATGGCGGACTTCGGCCAAGTGAGCCGCACGCTCTCTCCTTCGTTGAAGGGGACAGCACCGGCCGGCATCTCGGCGATGATCCGCATGTCCTCCGCCTCCACTCCAAGCCGGGTGACCGCGCCCTGATAGCTGATCATCTTGATCTCCCCGTCGGTATGCGCGTGCTCCGGCGGCACAGCGGTGCCCGACGGAAGGACGCCAATCTTCTCGGGGCGAAGGCTGGTCCACTTGGCTGCCCCGCCGTGGCCGGCAGCGAAAGCGGGTGAAAGTATGTTCGATGATCCGACGAAGTCGGCGACGAAGCGCGACTGCGGCCGCTCATAGACGTCGGCGGGTGAGCCGACCTGCACGATCCTGCCTTCATTGAAAATGGCGACTCGATTGGCCATCGAAAGCGCCTCGCCCTGGTCGTGTGTCACGAAGACGAAGGTGATGCCGAGCTCCTTCTGCAAGGTTCTCAGCTCCTCCTGCATCTGTTCCCTAAGCTTGAGGTCCAGCGCCCCGAGCGGCTCGTCGAGGAGGAGCGCCTTGGGTCCATTGACGAGCGCGCGCGACAGAGCGACCCGCTGCCGCTGGCCGCCCGATAGCTGCGCGGGACGGCGGTCCTCGAATCCGGCAAGCTTGACCATAGCCAGCGCGGCTCTTGCCTTGGTCTCGCGGTCGGCCCGACCAACGCCCCTGATCTTGAGCCCGTAGGCGACATTCTCGCCGACCGTCATATGGGGAAAGAGGGCGTAGTCCTGGAACACCGTGTTGACGTTGCGCCGGTAGGGCGGCACGCCCTCGGCGGTGTCACCAAAGATCTCGATATGCCCTTCGTCCGGCTGCTCGAAGCCGGCAATGAGACGCAGGCAGGTCGTCTTCCCCGAACCCGACGGACCAAGCATCGCGAAGAATTCTCCCTCCGCGATGTCCAGGGTGACGCCATCGACCGCTCGGACCGAACCGAAACGGCGGGCGACGTTGACGAATCTAACGGCCGGCGACATGGCGCTGCGCCATCGGGAGGGACCCGCCGCTGCGGGTCCGGTCCCTCGGTGTTCGACGCATTATTTACCGAGGATGGCGATGTAGTCCTTTGCCCATTGCGAGTAAGGGACACAGGCGCCGGATTGCTCGCACTTGGCAGTCGGCGTCCGCCAGAACCAGATCTTCTCGAAATTGTCGAAGCCGTTGATCGCGCAACCCGCGTCGGTCAAAAGCTCGTTGCCTTTGCAGGCCGCCGGCACCGACGGCACCGAGCCGAACCAGGATGCAAGGTCACCCTGCAGCTTGGCGCTCAAAGAATGCTCCAGCCACTTGTAAGCACAGTTCGGGTGCTTGGCGTCGGCGTGCATCATCGTCGAGTCGGCCCATCCGGTTGCCCCCTCTTCTGGGATCGTCGAGGCCACGGGCTTCTTCTCGCCCTCCAGGAGATTCACCTGGAACGGCCATGACGAGGAGGCGACAACGCCTTCGTTCTTGAAATCGTCGACCTGTACCATGGCGTCATGCCAATAGCGGCCGATCAGTGCTCTCTGCGCCTGAAGCAAGTCAATCGCCGCGGCATACTGCTCAGCGTTGAGCTCATAGGGATTCTTGATGCCGAGTTCCGGTTTCTTCTTCATGAGGTAGACGGCTGCATCCGCGATGTAGATCGGGCCGTCATAGGCTTGCACGCGTCCCTTGTTGCTCTTCCCGTCGGGCAGCTCCTGCTCCTCGAACACGACCGACCAAGTCTTCGGCGCCTCCTTGAAGACATCCGTATTGTAGGCGAGTACGTTGGGTCCCCATTGAAACGGAACCCCGTAATGGACGCCGTCGACGGTGTGCCAAGGTGCGTCCTTCAGCCGGTCGTCGACAGTCTTCCAACTTGGGATCAGATCAACATTGATGGGCTGGACCTTTTTGCCGGCGACCAATCGCAAGGACGCATCGCCCGAGGCGGTGACGAGATCGAACCCGCCCTGGTTCATGAGCGTGACCATCTCGTCAGAGGTGGCGGCCGTTTTGACGTTGACCTTGCAGCCAGTCTCCTTCTCGAAAGCGGTGACCCAGTCGTAATTCTTATCCGTCTCACCGCGCTCGATATAGCCCGGCCAAGCAACGATCGCGACCTCGCCTTCGCCCTCGCCGACGGCTGTCGGCAAGTCGGCAAGCGCAGGCCCGGTCAGTGCGAGCAGGATCAAGGACGTTGAGACGCAAAGTACGCGGTTCATTGTCATTTTTCTCCCCATGCTGGACGCCTGAGAAGCTGGCTCTCGGATTTCCCGACAGGCCGCGCCGCCCAAGGTCCATACCGCCGTGAATGTTAATCGAGGACCCCGCCAAGCGCCACAGGCAAGCACCCGAAGTGGCAACACGCTCATTTTTGCAGTGCCATGGCCTCGATGAGGGCGGCGGCGGACCGGTTTCCGCTTTCAACACCGCCGTTCATGAAGCCAAGAAAGTCGCTGCTGGTGTGCTCGCCGGCAAATTGCAGGCGGCCGTCCAGCGCCGGCTCCGATGCTACCTCCAACAATGTCGTATATTGTCCTGCTTTGGCGCTGGCGTAGCTGCCAAGCGTGAAGGGATAGACGGCCCAGAACCACGAGACGACCGCGTTGGGATCGAGGGCTTCAGCCATCTTCGGCGACATCTTCGGCAGGTCGGCGCGGAACGCGTCGAGCGCTGACTTAGCGTCGTTCAGGCCAGGTTTGACGCCCAAAAAGTCGGTGATGATGCCGGCATCGCCCGGCTGGGCTCGGCTTGAATCCCACAGATTCTGGAAGCCGAGATCGGAATAGAACGTGCCGTTCGACGGCGCCGGCAGGCCCGAGTCCGGGCTGCGCCATACGCGTGATGTGGTGCCCTGCAAAATCTTGGCGCTCATCCCGTAGCCGAGCTCGCGAATGCATTTCAGCTTTTCCTCGCCAAGGTCCAGACGCTCCAGACCCTCCACCTGCCGCAGCTTGGTGAATGGCAGCGCCAGGATCACGGCATCGAAGCTTTCTGAGCGCCCCCCCCCGGGTGCATCGAAACCCATGACGATCTGCTCGCCTTTGATGTCGAGCGCCGTCAGCGCGTAGCCCTGCTTCATGTCGATCTTGTTCTCGAGCGCTGTCACAAGGGCCGTAATGAGCGCCGACGAGCCGCCCTTGATGCGGAAGACTTCATCGCTCTCGCCGAACATCTGGAAGGGCTCGGCGAGATCGGTGGCGATGAAATCCACCATGCTGAAGCTGGACTGATCTTTCGTCTCAAGACCGAACTCGATGTTATAGCCCACGTCGAGCAGATCGATCGTCCAGTCATCGGTTTTACCGCGGAATTGCTCCAGGTAATCCTTCAGAATCATTTGATCGAGCTTGCGCACATAATCCGTCCACTGGTCGTCGTCGCCGGTAAGCTTATCCGCGTCGGCAGCGATCTGCTCGGCAATCGGCGCGAAGGCGCCCGTCTGCTTCTCCGGATCGACCATATCCTTCGGCACATGGAATTGGTTCTTGAAGAAATACAGATCTTCGCCGTCGCCTTCGGCGGCGAGTTTCTGCATCTCCACACCGAGTTCGGTCGCGAGTTTCTGCAGATCTTCGTGATTGGTGTCGACGAATTCGCCGCCGAGCTCGCAAAACATACCCTCGTAGAAGTCGTAGTGGGTGAACATGCGCCCGCCCCAACGATTGCTCGCCTCAAACACAACTGGCGTCGCGCCGGCTGCCTGTAGACGATAGGCCGCGGTCAGCCCGGCGACGCCACCGCCGATGATGGCGATCGAGCGTTTCGGCTGATCCTTCGCGTAAGCGCTCCAGTCCAAGACAGGCGATAGCGCGGCGGCGCCGGCAGCGGCCGCGGATAGGCGCAGCAGTCGCCGTCTGGTCAGTGACGACGATCGCGGCCAGACGACACCATTGTCATGAGCCGAAAGGGCCAAGGCTTTCTTGATGGCGGTGAACAAAGGCGTACGCGACATGGGCGGCACCATGAGGTTGTTATTGACGAGGCGTTGCGCGCCTGCGACTTGGCAGGTGTGGTGCCTGAGTGTGTCACAAACTCTCGGTGTTCAGAAGCGCCGCCTTCTGGGATAAAGAGTCTATGTCGCCGTCATTTTCTCGACGGTAAAAGGCATGACGCCGGTAGAGGCCTGTTGGCGACCTCCCGCAGCGCGAAGCTCGACTTCAGACGCACCACACCCGGAAGCCGCGACAACTGCTCTTTGTGGATGCGCTCGAAATCGGCAAGGTCGCGCGCCAGGACCGTGACGAAGTAGTCGTCCTCACCCGACATCAGATGACAGGAAATGATGGAGGGTGCAGACGCGACAGCCTCCTCGAAGGCATTGAGCAAATCCTGACTCTGGCTCTTCAAGCTGATCTGAACCATCACAGTCATGCTCAGGCCGAGCGCCTCTCGGCTGATGCGCGCCTGATAGCCCTGAATGGCGCCCCGTTCCTCGAGGGCCCGGATCCGCCGCGCGATGGCCGTCGCGGAAAGCGGGATGCGATCAGCAAGCTCCACCTGGCTCTGGCGACCGTCCTCCTGAAGAGCGCCGAGGATCGCGCGATCCAGCGCATCCAGCTCTATTTCTTTCATTTTCAGGCGTCTCCAACCGAACCTGAGGCATTTATATAGCATAAATGAGCTTACGAGCTGGAGAAAACGCCGGGTATCTACGCTCGAAAAGTGGCACCGTCCTATCGAGCGACCGCACCTTTCTGGGAGTAGATCATGCGCATCGGCGTTCCGACAGAGATCAAGAGTAATGAGTTCAGAGTAGGACTCGTACCCGGCTCGGTCCGCGAGCTGACGGCGCGCGGCCATGAGGTCTGGGTGCAGTCCGGCGCCGGCGTGGGCATCTTTGCCGACGACGCCACTTACGAGAAGGCCGGCGCGCGCATTCTCCCGACCGCTGAGGCTGTGTTCGCCGAGGCCGAGATGATCGTCAAGGTCAAGGAGCCCCAGGCGTCCGAATATCGCCGGCTCAAGCCGGGCCAGATCCTGTTCACCTATCTGCACCTTGCTCCGGATCCCGAGCAGGCCCGCGGGCTGATGCAGTCCGGGGTGACGGCCATCGCCTACGAAACTGTTACCGATTCTTCCGGAGGCTTGCCGCTCCTCGCGCCGATGAGCGAAGTCGCAGGCCGCCTGGCGATCGAGGCCGCGGCCATTGCGCTGCGCCGTCCGACCGGTGGGCGAGGCGTATTGATGGGCGGCGTTCCCGGCGTTCGCCCGGCGACGGTGGTCGTGCTCGGCGGCGGTGTGGTCGGCACCCACGCGGCGCGCATGGCCGCCGGTCTCGGTGCGGAGGTCTGCATTATCGACCGGTCCTTGCCGCGCCTGCGCCAACTTGATGAGCTGTTCGAGGGCCGCGTGCGCACGCTCGCCTCGACGATGGACAGCATCGAGACCGAAGTGCATGCCGCTGACGTGGTGATCGGCGCGGTGCTGGTCGCAGGGGCGAGCGCGCCAAAGCTTGTCACCCGCGACATGCTTCCCCGCATGAAGGGTGGCGCGGTACTGGTCGACGTGTCGATCGATCAGGGTGGGTGTTTCGAGACCTCGCGGCCCACGACCCACGCCGATCCCACCTTCGACGTAGACGGCATCATTCATTATTGCGTGGCGAACATGCCGGGCGCGGTGCCGGTCACCTCAGCGCAGGCGCTCAACAACGCGACGCTGCCTTTCGTGATCAAGCTTGCCAACAAAGGCGTCGCCGCCTTCGACGACGATCCGCATCTCGCCGCAGGACTTAATGTCCGCGACGGCCGTATCACCCATGCGGCAGTCGCCGCTTCGCTCGGCTTCGACCGCGGCCCGTTGACCAAAGGTAGGGTGCGCCTCGTCGCCGCCGAGTAGTCGCGCGTCAGAGAGTCATTTGCCGGACGCTCCCCCCGCGCCGGTCCGTTTACCCTCCCCCCGGGGTCGGACCGACTTTTTCTTTTTGCGCGCTCAGGTCCGCCGATGCCCTTCGGATTTGTTCGGGTATTCCTTGAGGTCCGAATCCTCCTGCCAAGTCTCGTCTAGCCCGTAGCCGCCGCTACTTCAAGCTCGGGAAATTGAACTCAGGCCCGCCGCGGATACCGGTCGGCCAGCGGGCCGTCACGGTCTTAAGGCGCGTATAGAAGCGCACGCCTTCGAGGCCGTAGACAGCATGATCGCCGAATAGCGACCGCTTCCAGCCGCCGAACGAATGGTATGCGACCGGCACCGGGATCGGCACGTTGATGCCCACCATGCCGGCCTCGATCGAGGCGGCAAAGGCGCGGGCGACATCGCCGTCGCGGGTGAAGATGGCAGTGCCGTTGCCGTATTCGTGGCTGTTGACAAGATCTGCGGCGTCCTCGTAGTCGCCCGCCCTCACGACGCATAGAACCGGCCCGAATATCTCCGTCTTATAGATGGTCATATCCTTGGTCACGCGGTCGAACAGCGAGCCGCCAAGAAAGTATCCACCCTCGTAGCCTTGCAGTTCGAGCCCGCGGCCATCGACGACAAGCTCGGCGCCCTCCCCCACGCCCTGGCCGATCAGACCCTCGATGCGCTGCTTGGCCTCCGCCGTGACCACGGGGCCCATCTCGGAGTCGGGATCGGGGGCCGGGCCGACCTTCATCATGCGGATCTTGGGAGCGAGCGCTTCGACGAGCCGGTTGGCGGTCTCCTCGCCGACGGGCACCGCGACCGAGATCGCCATGCAGCGCTCGCCCGCGGAGCCAAAGGCCGCACCCATCAGCGCATCGACGGCCTGGTCCATGTCGGCGTCAGGCATGACGATCATGTGGTTCTTGGCGCCGCCCAGGGCCTGCACGCGTTTCCCCGACGCGGAGCCGCGCCGATAGACGTGTTCGGCGACCGGCGTCGAGCCGACGAAGCTCACCGCCTTGATGTCGGGATGGTCGAGAATGGCATCGACGACCTCCTTGTCGCCGTGCACGACGTTGAGCACGCCCGGCGGAAAGCCCGCCTCCTGAAACAGCTCCCAGATCAGCATCGATGCGGAGGGATCGCGCTCGGACGGTTTCAGCACGAACGTGTTGCCGCAGGCGATCGCCACCGGATACATCCACATCGGCACCATGGCCGGAAAGTTGAAGGGCGTGATCCCCGCGACCACGCCAAGCGGCTGGCGGTCGGACCAGCTGTCGATCTCTGGGCCTACATTGCGGCTGTACTCGCCCTTGAGGAGATGCGGAATGCCGCAGGCAAAGTCGACGACATCGATGCCGCGCGCCAGCTCGCCCAGCGCATCGGGATGCGTCTTGCCGTGCTCTTTCGAGATCGTGGCGGCTATCTCGCCGGCGTGACGCTCCAGCAATTCCTTGAAGCGGAACATGGGCTTCACCCGCTTCAGCGGCGGCGTCTCAGCCCATGGTCCGGCCGCCCTGGCCGCCACCGCCACCGCATCGGAAACTTCCTCCGCGGTCGAGAGCGGCAGGTTTGCGATCTGGTCTCCCGTGGCCGGATTGTAGACGGGTGCAATCCGCGCCGAGACTGACGTGACCTTGCGGCCATTGATGGCGTTTTGAATGGTGTCCATCAAAATGTGTCCTTAAGCGGCCGTCTTGAGGACGCCCGAAAGAATATCGACCAGCTGATCGATTTCCTTCTTTTCGATGATGAGCGGGGGCGACAGGGCGATGATGTCGCCTGTGGAGCGAACGAGAAGGCCCCGTTCGAAGGCTTCGACGAAATGCGTATGGGCGCGTTTCGAAGGCTCACCGGGGATGGGCTCGAACTCAATGGCCCCGATCAGCCCGATATTCCGAATGTCGATGATATGCGGAAGTCCCTTTAGGGAGTGCACGGCATCCGCCCAATAGGGAGCGAGCTCGGAGGCTCGCGTCAGCAGCCCTTCCTCTTTGTAAGTCTCGAGCGTGGCGATGGCAGCCGCGCACGCGACGGGATGGCCGGAATAGGTATAGCCGTGGAAAAAATCGATGGCCTCCTCCGGGCCGTTCGTGAAGGCCTCATGGATCTCCTTTTTCACGAACACCGCGCCCATGGGAATGGTGCCGTTGGTCAGGCCCTTCGCGGTCGTGATGAGGTCCGGCGAGACGTCGAAATAGTCGGCGCCGAATGGCGTGCCGAGGCGGCCGAAGGCGGTAATGACTTCGTCGAAGATGAGCAGGATATCGTGCTTGGCGCAGATCGCCGCCAGCCGCTTGAGATACCCCTTCGGCGGGGTCAGGACGCCGGTTGAGCAAGCGACGGGCTCGACGATGACGGCGGCGATGGTGGAGGCGTCGTGCAGCGCCACGAGGCGTTCGAGATCGTCGGCAAACTCGGCGCCGTGCTCGGGTTCGCCGCGGCTGAAGGCGTTCCGCGCCAAGTCGTGCGTGTGGCGAATATGGTCGACGCCACTCAACAGCGTGCCGAACATTTTGCGGTTGTTGGCGATGCCGCCCACCGACATGCCGCCGAAATTGACGCCGTGATAGCCGCGTTCCCTGCCGATCAGCCGGACCTTCGACGCGTTGCCCTTGGCCCGATGATAAGCGAGCGCCATCTTGAGGGCGGATTCGACCGATTCCGAGCCGGAGTTGGTGAAGAACACATGATCGAAGCCGGGCGGGGCGATGTTGACGAGCTTCGAGGCGCACTCGAATGCCTTTGGGTGCCCAATCTGAAATGAGCCCGCGAAGTCCAACTCGCCAACCTGCGCGCGGATGGCCTCCACGATCTTCGGCCGGCAATGGCCGGCATTTACGCACCACAGTCCTGACGTGCCGTCGAGCACGCGGCGGCCGTCGTCCGTCGTGTAATGCGTGCGTTCGGCGCTGACGAGAAGCCGCGGCGCCTTCTTGTACTGGCGGTTCGCCGTGAACGGCATCCAGTATGCTTCAAGATCGTTGGTCGCGAGCCTAGCGCTCATATTAGTGCCTCGTCAGCGATGGTGTCTCTTGAATCGAAAAGAGCTACGCGGCCCGCGTGACGGCCTCGGCGAGGCTCGTCTCGAAAATGTCCATGCCTTCGCGAACGATCGCATCACTCGCGGTGAGCGGCACGAGAAAGCGGATGACGTTTCCGTACGTGCCGCAAGAGAGAAGAATGAGCCAATTCTCGTTTGCGACTTTCATCAAAGTTTGCGTCAGCTGCGGCGCCGGCTCGGCGCTCGCGGTGTCCTTCACCAGCTCGATCGCGCACATCGCGCCGAGGCCCCTAACATCGCCCACGCAGTTCAGATTGGAGCGGTCTTTGATCTGGTTGCAGCGGTCGAGGGTGATCCTGCCGATGGCGTTGGCGCGCTCGCACAACCCTTCCTCGTCGATCGCATCGAGCACCGCATGGGCAGCCGCACAGGCGACAGGATTGCCGGCATAGGTACCTCCAAGACCGCCGGGGCTTGCCGCATCCATCACGTCGGCCCGTCCGGTTATCGCCGAGAGCGGAAATCCGCCGGCCAAGCCCTTTGCCATGGTCACGACATCGGCCTTGATGCCCACGTGCTCAAGCGCAAACATTTTACCCGTGCGCGCAAAGCCTGTCTGTATCTCGTCGGCGATAAGGAGAATGCCGTGCTCGTCGCACAGCTCCCTGAGGGCGCGAAGAAAGTCGAATGGAGCAATGTAGAACCCGCCCTCGCCCTGAACGGGCTCGATGATGATGGCGGCGATGCTCGACGGATCAGCCGAATATTTGAAGAGAGCATTGATGGCGGCGAGGCTCTGCTCGCCGCTGACCCCATGATACGTATTGGGGAAAGCGACATTGTAGATGTCGGCGGGGAAAGGTCCGAAACCCTTCTTGTAAGGCACCACCTTGCCGGTGAGCGCCATCCCCATATGCGTGCGGCCGTGGAAGCCGCCGCTGAACGAGATTATGCCGGGCCGGCCCGTATAAGCCCGCGCGACCTTCACCGCGTTCTCGACGGCCTCGGCGCCGGTCGAGAGGAGCATCGTCTTGGCCGGAGCGGCGACCGGCGCGATGGCATTAAGCCGCTCGGCCAGCCGCACGTAGGATTCATAGGGTGTGACCTGGAAGCACACATGGCTGAACAACTTCATCTGCTGCTCGACCGCGGCGACGATCCTCGGATGCTGATGCCCGGTATTTACCACGGCAATGCCCGCGCCGAAATCGATGTAGCGCTTGCCGTCCTCGCTCCAAATCTCGGCGTTCTTCGCGCGCTGGGCGTAGATCGCAGTCGCCTGGCTCACGCCGCGCGGCACGGCCGCGACTCTCCGCTCATGAAGCTCGGCCGACGTTGGCATGTGCTTCGGTTCTTTCTTCTCGGGGTTTAGTTTGTGGGCCGGCCTCAGCCTTGGAGCACGACCGGGCTTGTTCCACCCCAACTGACCCAGACCTTCTCGCCCCAGCCAAAATTATCCTGGTCGAAGCGGGAGCGGTTGGGACGCGATATCCGGATCAGTCGGCCGTTGGCAAGCAGGATGTGGAAGATCGAAATTTCGCCGAGATAGGAGATCTCCTGGATCTCTCCCTTGGAGATATTGTGCGCGGCGGGACATTCCGGCACCGTGGGCGGCGCGTCGGCATCCTTGTGCAAATTCATCTTCTCCGGGCGAATCGCGACCCAGACATTCGACGACTCCTGGCCGAGAACTGCATGGGGGACATGGATGCGATAAGGTTCGAGCTCCGGACAGGCGACCGTGGCCTCGTCAGGCTTGTCGTCGATCAGCGTGCCCTCGAACATGTTTACCGAGCCGATGAAGTCGGCGACAAAGCGGGACGCGGGAAACTCATAAAGGTCCGACGGCGTGCCGAGCTGCGCGATCGAGCCCTTGTTCATGACGGCGATGCGCGACGCGATCGCCAAGGCCTCGTTTTGATCATGGGTGACCATGATGAAGGTGATCCCGACCTTCTGCTGCAACTGGGAGAGCTCAAAGCGCATGGCCTCGCGCAATTTGGCGTCGAGCGCCGAGAGTGGCTCGTCGAGCAGCAAGACCTTTGGCTTCTTCACCAGCGCGCGCGCGAGCGCTACCCGCTGGCGCTGGCCACCCGACAACTGATCAGGCATGCGTTCGGCAAGATGCCCAAGCTGCACGAGATCGAGGGCCTCCTGCACGCGCCGGGCTCGCTCCTGCTCGGGGACACCATCGATCTTGAGACCGTAGGCGACGTTGTCCGCGACCGTCATATGCGGAAACACCGCATAGGACTGAAACACCATGTTCACGGCGCGCTTGTTTGGCGGAATGTTCCCCATGTCCTGGCCGTCGATGAGGATGGTGCCCTCCGTCGGCACCTCGAGGCCGGCAAGCATGCGCAGCAACGTCGTCTTGCCGCAGCCCGAGGGCCCAAGCAGCGCGAAGAACTCTCCCGGTTCGACGTCGAGGCTGACATTGTCCACCGCAACCGTGGAGCCCCACCGCTTCGAGACGTTACGAAAGCTGATGATCGGCTTGGTGGCGGTTTTGGTCCCGCTGTCTAACACTTGGTCCACGATCGTCATCCTCTACGGCTTCTTCTGCCCCCTGCCCTGCATCAGCATCATCAGGGCCATGAGCACGATGGTCACAAGGATCAGCATGGTCGATGCGGCATTCACTTCGGGGGTCACCGAGAAGCGCAGCATCGAATAGACCTTGACCGGGAAGGTGACCGTGTCGGGCCCGGAGGTGAAGAAAGTAATCACGAAATCGTCAAGCGACAGCGTGAAGGCGAGCAGCCCGCCCGCGATCAGCGCCGGACGGATATGCGGCAGCAGAACATCGCGGAAGGCTTGCCAATCGTTGGCGCCTAGATCGCGTGCCGCCTCCTCCTGCTCCTTGTTGAAGCTCGCGAGCCTCGCGCGCACGACGAGCGCGACGAAGGGGAAACAGAACGAGACATGCGCGATGATGATGGATCCGAGATTGAGCGGCCAGAATAGATCGTTGGGCCAGGGAAGGACCCGGGTGAAGAACAATAGCATGGACACGCCCATGCAAATCTCAGGCACCACGATGGGCAGCGTGAACGCGCCCTCTACGGCCGTCTTGCCGAAGAACCGGTAGCGCCACAACAAGACCCCTGCCAGCGCTCCGATGAAAAGGGAGATGATCGTGGCGAAAAAGGCGATCGTCAGCGAATTGGCGAAGGCGATCAGGAGGTCTTCGTTGCGGAAGAGCTTCCGGTAATAGTCGAGCGTGAACCCCTGCCAGACGATGTTGCGTTTGCTGTCGTTGAAGCTGAAGGCGACCAGCGCAACCAGCGGCGCGTAAAGGAAAATGAAGACGGCGAGCAGCCAGAGCTTCATCTGCCACATGCGATTATATTCGAGGGGTGCGCGCCGCGGGGCCATCGCTTAAATCCCGTGCCCATCTGCGGCGGGCTTGCCGCGACTGAGATAGGCACGCAACGCGATCGCCGCGAACGTCGCGTACATGAGCAAGAAAGACAATGCGGCGCCGAACGGCCAATCGTTGGCCTTCTTGAACTGCCGCTCGATGACGTTGGCGATCATCTGGCTGTCCGGGCCGCCCAGGAGGTCGGGCGTCAGATAGGCGCCGAGCGCCGGGACGAACGTGATGATGATGCCGGAGATGATCCCCGGGAGGGCGAGCGGCACCACGATCAAGAACAGCGTGCGGATATGGCCCGCGCCGAGGTCGAGGCTCGCTTCGATGAGAGACCTGTCGAGCCGATCGAGCGCCGCGTAGAGCGGCAACACCATGAAGGGCAAATGGACGTAAACGAGACCGGCCACGACCGCGAAATTGTTGTAGAGCAGTTGAAGCGGCGTGAACTGGCCGAGCGGCTCCAAACCCACGAGCGTCATCAGCCAGCTGGACTGGTTCCATAGCCATTCGAGCGTGAAGTTAGCGTAGCCCTGGGTGCGCAAAACCGCGATCAGCGCGTAGGTGCGGATCAGCAGATTGGTCCAGAACGGCAGCATGATCAGCAGCAGGATCCATGCCCGCCAGCGCTCGCTCGCAAACACGATCGCCAGCGCCACCGGAAAGCCGATGACGAGGCAGAGCAATGTCGTGAGCCCGGCGACGAAAATCGACTTGGCGAAGATGCCGAGATAAAGCGGCTGGAGCGCCCGGGCATAGTTGGCGAAGGTGCCGCTGATATCGACTTCGGTGAGGCCCTGGTTCTGTCCGAAGCTATAGGCCCACACGATCGCGAGCGGCGCGAGGAAGAACACGACCACCCAAGCGATGGGGGGCAGTGCCGTCGCCAAGAAGGCCAACCGACGCTCTTGTGTCCGGGTTGCCATCGCGCGCTGGTCCTGCCCCCTACTCTACCTTAACCCTCGCTCAACTCATGCCGCTCGCAGTCGCGTCATTGCCTCGTCGAGGAGACGCGTGAAGTCGGCGCCGAGGTAACGGGGATACTCGCATTTGGCCATCACGTCGGCCGGCGGGAAGATCACCTTGTTGTCCCTGTAGGACGCGGGCATCAGCGCGACGCCCGCGGCGTTGGGGGATGGATACAAGATTGTTTTAGTGATCTCGGCCCCGACTTCCGGCTCGAAGATGAAGTTCATGAATTTGAGCGCATTCTCCGGATGCGGCGCGCCTTTCGGGATCGCCAGCGTGTCCTGCTGCTTCATGGCGCCTTCTTTGGGCACGACGAAGTCGACGTCGTCGTCCTCGGTCATGATCTGCGCGATGTCGCCATTGTATTCCATCACGAGGTCGACCTCGCCGGACAGGAGAAGGTCCTGCCCGTTGTCCTCGTGGAAGGACTTGATGTTAGGCTTCTGCTTGATGAGCATCGCCTCGGCCTGCTTGATCAACTCCGGCGAGGCGTCGTTGAGGGATTTGCCGAGATACTTGAAGCAGTTGCGGAAGAGCTCGCTCGCGTCCGACATGACCGCGATGCGGCCTTTGTACTCGTCGGAATCAAACAGCGACTTCCAGCTATCGGGGACCGCCTTGACCTTGGATTTGCGGTAACCAATGCCGATCACGAGCCACGTATACGGCAGGCTGTATTTGCGGCCCGGATCAAAGGGCGCATCGTCGATGAACTCCGGCGCGATATTCTTCATGTTCGGGATCTTGGCGTGATCGAGCGGCTCCAGCAGGTTCGCCTGGATCATGCGTTCGACGAACTCGCTGCCAGGCACGATAACGTCGTAGCCGGGGTTGCCTGCGCGCAACTTGGCGAAGAGCTCGTCGTTGGTCGCGAACAGGCTCATGTTGACGTCGATCCCGCTCGCATCCTTGAAGGCTTCGAGTGTGGTCTCGCCGATATAGGTGTCCCAGTTGTAGAAGTTGAGCGTTGGTTCCTCGGCGGCCCAAGCGGAGTATTTGCTACTGGAAAGCGTGATGCCGATCGCAGCGGCGCCGAGGCCCTTTAGAATTGAGCGGCGTGAATGGGATCCGATCAAAGATCTGCTACGCTTGTACGTCATGGTCCATATCCCCTTACTGATCGTGCTGCCGTTTCGTACTTACTGTCTCGGGTCGTGACTGCCGCTTTCTTCAAGTATGGCCGCTCGCGGCCATCCCTTCCAGCCTATTCGCTATCCAGTTTAAGCTCAGGCGTGACCAATCATTCATCGATGGCGCCCAGGCAGATATATTTGACTTCCAAATACTCCTCCAAACCTTCGGCGCCGCCTTCGCGACCGAGACCGGATTCCTTGACGCCGCCGAAGGGAACCACCTCGTTTGAGAAGATGCCTTCGTTGACGCCGACCATTCCGGCATCGAGTTTCTCGGCGACGCGCCAGGCGCGGCTGAGGTCGCGGCTGAATAAATAGGCAGCGAGCCCGAAGGGCGTATCGTTGGCGATCTCGATCGCCTCCGCCTCGGTGTCGAACCGGACCAGGGCCGCTACGGGGCCGAAGATCTCCTCGCGCACGATGCTCATATCGGGCGTGACGCCGCCAATGACCGACGGGCGAAAAAAAAGCGGACCGGCAGGGTCGACTGCACCCCCCGTCAACACTTTGGCGCCGTTCTTGACGGCTTCGGCCACCAGCGTTTCAACCCTTTCGATCGCTTCCTTGGTGATCAATGGACCGATCGTGTTGCCGGCCTCGAGGCCCGGCCCGACGGCAAGCTTGTTCACGGCCTCGACGAGAGACGCCGCGAACCGGTCGTAGATACCAGACTGCACGAGGATGCGGTTGGCGCAGACGCAGGTCTGACCCGCATTGCGATATTTGGAGGCCATGGCGCCAGCGACCGCGAGATCGAGGTTGGCGTCGTCAAAAACAAGAAATGGCGCGTTGCCGCCGAGTTCGAGAGTGAGCTTCTTCACCGTATCGGCGCATTGCCGGTAAAGGATCTTGCCGACCGCGGCGGAGCCGGTGAACGAGAGCTTGCGCACCCTGCCATCGTCACAGAGGACCTTTCCGACCGCGGCCGCATCGCTGGTGGTGACAATGTTTAGCACGCCGGGCGGCACGCCCGCGTCGAGCGCCAGTTTGGCCAGCGCAAGGGCGCAGAGCGGCGTCTCCGCAGCGGGCTTCACCACGATCGTGCACCCGGACGCGAGCGCCGGTGCAACCTTCCGCGTGATCATGGCGATCGGGAAGTTCCACGGCGCGATCGCGGCGACAACGCCGATCGGCTGCTTGATGGTGAGGTAGCGCTTGGAGGCGACGTTGGTCGGGATGATCCGTCCGTAAGCGCGCTTGCCCTCCTCGGCGAACCATTCGATGAAGGAGGCGCCGTAAGCCACCTCCGCACGCGCCTCGACGAGCGGTTTGCCCTGTTCGGTGGTCATCAGCTGGGCGAGGCTTTCGCTTTCCGCGGTGATCAGGTCGAACCAGCGCTTCATGATCGCCGCCCGCTCCTTCGCGGTCTTGGCGGACCAGGCGGGCAGCGCCCGGCTCGCGGCGTCGATGGCGCGGCCGGCATCCTCGCCGCCTAGGTCGGGAACGGTCGCCACTTCGGCACAAGTGGCCGGATCGGTTACGGCGAACGTCTTGGCGGAGGTGACCCACTGGCCGTCTATGAAGGCCGCCGTGGGGAATTTCTTGGCGATCATGTTCATCGCATTCTTCCTCAGCGTATCGTAATCGAGACCGACTTCAGGTCGGCATATTTATGCAGGGCGTGGAGCGATCGGTCGCGGCCGAAACCGGATTGCTTGAAGCCGCCGAAGGGCATGGTGATGTCGCAGGCGTCCCACCCGTTGACCCACACCAAGCCGGCCTTGATTTCGCGGGCGGCGTGATGGGCGAGACTGAGGTCGCGCGTCCATAGGCCGGCCGCGAGGCCATAGACCGTATCGTTGGCGAGGCGGAGCGCCTCCTCGGGATCCTTGAATCGGGTTACCGCGAGAACGGGCCCGAACACCTCCTCCCGCGCAAGCGTCGCGTCCGGCGCCACCGCGTCGAACACCGTCGGTTCGACGAAGAAGCCGCCGCTGTCGACCCGGGCGCGTTTGCCGCCGAGCCGCAGCGCGGCGCCGTCCCGCGACGCGCCATCGATGTAGCGCAAGGCCGTGTGCATCTGCTCCGCCGACACCATGGCCCCGAATTTGGTCGCGGGCTCGAGCGGATCGCCCGGCACGATGCGCCTTGCAATCATGAGTAGCTTGTCGAGGAAGGCATCAGCGATATCCTCTTGCACGAGGAGCCGGGATGCTGCCGTGCAGACTTCACCCTGGTTGAAGAAAATGCCCCAGGCCGCGTGAAAGGCGGCCGCATTCACGTCGGGGCAGTCTGCAAATACGATCTGCGGCGATTTTCCGCCAAGTTCGAGACTGACGCGCTTGAGGTTGCTCTGCCCCGAATATTGCATCAGCAGCCGCCCAACCGTGCCGGAGCCGGTGAATGCAATCATATCGACGTCCATGTGTAGGGCGAGAGCCTTGCCGGCGGCATCGCCGAAGCCCGGTACGACGTTCAGCACGCCCGCGGGTAATCCCGCCTCCAGCGCCAATTGACCGAGCTTAAGGGCCGTCATTGGCGACTGCTCCGCGGGCTTGAGCACGACCGAGTTGCCCATCGCCAGCGCGGGAGCAACCTTCCACATCGCCATATGCAGCGGAAAATTCCACGGCACGATGGCGCCGACCACGCCCAGTGGCTCCTCGATGGTGAACGAGAAACGGTCGCTCGTGCCTGGTCCCACTTCACCATAGATCTTGTCGAGCGCCTCGGCGTAGTAGCGAAGCGTGCGGATCGCCCCGGGGACATCGATGGTCAGCGCGTCGTTTATTGGCTTGCCGACATCGAGGCTCTCGAGCACGGCGAGGATCTCGGCGTCACGCTCCATAAGGTCGGCGAGTGCGAACAGAATGCGCTTCTTCTCGCGGTAATGGAGGTTGCGCCACGTTCCGTCGTCGAAAGCGCGACGCGCGGCCTTGACCGCGGCATCAACGTCCGCGGCATCACATTCGGCGACCCGGTTTATCACGGTCCCGTTTCGCGGCGTGACATTCTCGAAGGTACGCCCCGTGACGCTCGGCTGAAGCCGTCCACCGATCACCGCCTGATGGGGCAACTCGATCACGCCCGCGATCTGCTCGAAATGTGCGAGTGATGTCATGGGTGCCTCACGCGCTTTGCGCGTACCAGAGGTGATCCAGCGGGGTGACGATGCGCTCGAAGTTGTTGCGTTCGGCATGCTTCAGGCGCGAAAAGACATCCTGAAATGGTGCGCCGAAGGCTCCACGCACGATCTCCGAGCTTTGGAACAGGTCGAGGGAGTTGACCCAGGCCGTCGGAAGCGGCGGTGCCTCGATCGTTTCGGAATGATGCTCCACGGCCGGGCCCGGATCGATCTCATGGGCGAGACCATGGCTGATCCCTGCAAGCATCGATGCAATCACGAGATAGGGATTGGCGTCGGCTCCGGCGACCCGATGCTCGACCCGGGTCGAGGCGCCGTTGGCGTAGGGAACGCGCAGGGCCACAGTGCGATTGTTGAAACCCCAATGCGCGGCGATCGAGACATAGGCCTTCGGCACATAACGTCGATAGGCATTGGCCGACTGCGCCCACACCGCCATGAAATCCGCCATGGTCTCGCGCAGCCCGCCGAGCGCGTGACGGAACAGGGGCGAGATCGGATCTCCGGCAAAAAGATTATCTCCCGACCGATCGACGAGACAAAGATGGACATGCATGCCGGAGCCAGCCCAATCATGGTGCGGCTTAGCCATGAACGTGGCGTCGAGCTGGTGAGCGTGCGCTGCGGCTTTCACAGCACGCTTCAAGAGGAGGCCATCGAGGGCAGCCGCCACGGCGTCCGGGCGATGCTTCAGATTGATCTCGAACTGGCCGGGGCCGGATTCCTGCATGACGCCGTCGACAGGGATGCCTTGGGTCTCGCAGACATGAAAAATGTCATCGATGAAAGGAGACAGCGCGTCCATGTCCTCGAAGCCGAAGGTCAATGGCCGCTGCGGGTCGTCGGCGACACCTTCAGGCGTATGCAGCTTGAAGGCGCCATTTGTCGTCCTGCGGGTCACATAGAACTCGAGCTCGACGGCAGCGACGGGCGTTTGGCCACCGCGAGTGATCCGCTCGACCTGATTGGCAAGTACAGTGCGGGGATCAAGCTCGTCTTTGCCATCGACCACCATCACGGCTTGAGCCCGCGTGTGGTCGCCGAGTGGGATCGGCACCAAAGTCTTGCTCAGGAGATGGCAGCGTTGGTCCGGATCGCCGGTCTCCCACAGCCTGCCGGTCTCTTCCACGCAATTCCCTAGGGGGTCCATGATGAAAACCGAGCTCGGCATCATGAGGCCGCTTTTGGCGACGCCGAGCAAGTCCGAGCGGCGGATGCGCTTGCCGCGCGGAATGCCGTTCATATCGAACACGAAGGCGTCAATCCATTGCACCGTTGGATTGGCAGCGAGAAAGGCCTGCGCCTCATCAAGGCTGAGCCTTGCGTTCGTCATGGCGCACTGCCTTTCGCGGCGGCTCCGAAGCGGCGGAACAGAGAGATCGAGACGGGGTTGGACTTCGCGCCAAACTCTGGGTGCCATTGCACGCCCAAGCAAAACGTCGAGTCGTCCGGGCCACGCGCGGCCTCGACCAGGCCGTCTATGGCGAACGCCTCCGGCTGAAGCCTGTCGGCCAGACGCGCAACGCCCTGCCAGTGCAGCGAATTGACCATGATCTCGTCGGCGCCGAGCCACTCGCGCAATTGTCCGCGGAGAGAGACCGGATGAACGGGGCCGTAGCGCTCGTCGTAGGGAAGCGGCCGCTCACGATGATCGATATGGCCGTTCACATCGTGAACGGCCTGATGCAGGCTCCCGCCAAGCGCGACGTTCAACTCCTGGAAGCCTCGGCAAATCGCGAATAACGGCGTCTTCCGTTCAATGGCGGCCCGGATCAGCGGAAGGGTGAACGCGTCGCGCAAGGGGTCGAGGGCACCCGGTTTGATCGGCGGCTCCTCGCCGTAATGCTCCGGCGCCACGTTGGAGGGGCTGCCTGCCAGAAGGATCGCGTCGGCCACCTCCAGCACGGCAGCGATATCCGCCGTGCCGGCACCGACCGGTGCAATCAGCGGCAGGCATTCGGAGACCTCCGCGACAGCTGCGGCGTATTTGCGCCCGACGGCCTCGAAAACGTCGTTCTCGATCAGCTTGGTGCAGGCGGGGAGTACGACGACCGGACGGCTCATGCGGCAATCTCTCCCGCGACGTCGGCGAGCGTGAGATCGAGGGCCCGGCCGATCGCAGCCTCCGCCTCGTCGAACTGGGTTTGCGTCCAAATCAGCGGCGGCGCCGTGACCATGGTGTCGAACACCGCGCGCATGATGAAGCCTTCGCGGAAGAAATGGTCGCGGCAGATGAGACCGACCCGGCCGGGATCCGCAAAGCGGCGGCGGGGGCGCTTGTCGGCGACGAGCTCCATTGCGCCAAGGAGCCCGATGGAACGAACCTCGCCGACAAGCGGATGATCTTTGAATTTCGCAAGCACGTTTGCGAGCGCCGGTCCGGTGAACTCCTTGACGCGCGGGACGAGCCTCTCCTGCTCCATGATCTCGATATTCTTGAGAGCGACGGCACAGGCCACGGGATGGCCCGAGAAGGTATAGCCATGATTGAAATCGTCGTTGTGCGCCATCAGCGCGGCGACGATCTTGTCGTCCACGATCACGCCTGAGAGCGGGATGTAGCCCGAGGTCACGGCCTTGGCGAAGGTGATGAGGTTGGGCCTGACGCCGTAATATTGCGAGGCGAACCAGGTGCCAAGCCGGCCGAAGCCCGTGATGACCTCGTCCGCGAGCAAAAGTATCCCGTATTTATCCACGATGCGCTGGACTTCGGGCCAGTAGGTGTCGGGGGGAATCTTGACGCCCCCGGCGCCCTGCACGGGTTCTGCCGCGAACGCGGCAACATTCTCGGGTCCCACTTTCAGAATCTCGTCCTCTAGCGCGCGCGCGGCGCGGAGGCCGAAGGCTTCGAGCGACTCGCCGTCCGCGCCTTCGCCGTACCAATACGGATCCATAATGTGACGAAAGCCCTCATACACCGGATAGCTGTGCGCATGCATATGGGCCATGCCGCTCATCGAGGCCGCAGCGATCGTCGAGCCGTGATAGGCGCTCTTGCGCGATATGATGATGCGTCGCTTGGGCTCGCCTTTGAGCACCCAATAGTGACGGATGAGCCGGATCGCAGTGTCATTCGATTCCGAGCCGGACGAGCCGTAGAACACCTGGTTGAGGTTGTCGGGCGCGAGCTCGGCGAGCTTGCGCGACAGTGTCGCCACGGGCGGATGGGTCGTGCGGAAGAACGTGTTATAGAACGGCAACTCCATCATCTGCTCGTAGGCAGCCTCGGCGAGTTCGCGGCGGCTGTGGCCGACATTCGCCGTCCACAGGCCCGACATCCCGTCGAGGATGCGGTTGCCCTCGCTGTCCCAGACATAGGGGCCGTCGCCGCGGACGATGACGCGCGCACCTCCCGCCCGCAGCGAGCTGTGGGTGCTAAATGGATGCAGATGGTGAAGAGCGTCGAGCTCTCTTAATTGGGTGGTCTGATATTGATTGGTCACCGATAAACCTCCAGCAGAGCGTGACCCGAGGGCCGTACGATTAAAGCTGGAAGTTCGCGTGCGGCGTATAGCCAATGCGGGCGCAGAGCAGCAGGAGCTGCGCCTTTGGGTTCAGCCCATTCAAGATCAGCTCGGTTTGGGAGGCAAACTTGGCGCCCGGCGCCAAGAGCTGCCTGATGAACCGTTCTCCTCTGGCGGCGAACCGCCTTGAACCGGTCACGCGAAATTCTCCACTGCCTCGTACCCGCCGGGCCGCCTTGACAGAAGCCTTTGAGCGGGTTTGGCTACACCGAAGACTTTATTGGCTACGGTGTAGAATTGTCAAGACAAACAGCGCCTAAGCCGACTTCTCGACCCCGCGGACGGCGCGGCCTCGATAAAGATGCGATGCTGGATGCCGCCTTCGACATGATGTCGCGCAACGGCGAAGCTGGCTTTTCGGTGCGCAAGCTTGGCTTGCGTATCGGCGTCGACCCGATGACCGTCCTGCATCATTTCGGTTCGAAGGACGAATTATTGCGGCGGATCGCCGATCGGGCGCTGGCCTCCGTCGAGCCTCCACTGCCCAGCGCCGATTGGCGGGCCGATCTCCGCCACGTCGCTGGGGCCTACCGCGACCTTGCCCACCGCCATCCCCGCCTGTTCCACCTGCATTTTCGCTTCCACGCGACAGGGCCCGCCGATCATGCATCAAGCGAAGTGGTTTACCGCGCACTGCGAGGCGCCGGACTGCCCGATGCGAAGGCGGCCGGTCTTGGACTGGCGTTCTACGCCTTCATCCTCGGCTACGCCTTGGCGGAGGCGGAAGGGCTGTTGCGCCCGATCAGCGATGAGGACGAAGCGGAGCTGCGGGCACTCGATCCTGTTGCCTATCCGGCGACCTTGGCGCTCATACCGGCCTTCAAGGCGCTTGACCGCGACGCGGCGTTCGACACGGCGGTCGATGCCTTTATCGAAGGATGCCGCTGCAAGGCCGGAAATGAGTAGTGAAACTGCTTTGGGGGCAACTCCGCCAGCGGCGCACCCATCTCACCACCCAAGGCGCGTGTTCGTCTTGGGTGCCACCGGCACAATCGGTCGCGCAACGGTGCGGGCTTTGGTGCTGCGCGGTCACGAGGTGGTGTGCTTTGTGCGGTCCCGCGCAGGCGTGGGCGGCGCGCTGACGCCGGACGGCAGCGCCGAACTGCTCAAAGGGGCTAGCCTGCGGTTCGGTGATGTGACCGACTCCGCGTCTCTCGCGCGTGATGGTTTTTGCGGTGAGCGCTTTGACGCCTTGGTGTCGTGTCTGGCCTCGCGGACCGGCGCACCAAAGGACGCGTGGGCCATCGATGCCGACCAATCAGCCAGTTGTTAGCAGAAACGGCAATAGGCGTAAGCTGTCGCCCCCATCGCCACAAACAAGCCGCCTACTAG
>NZ_JBPCOU010000045.1:0-42429 GCF_050999895.1 Methyloceanibacter sp.
ACGACGCGCTCGGTCCGCTCCCGCGTCGTTTCGCGAAACAAGGCCGTGCGCCTGTCGCTCGTGCCGCGCGGAGCGGTTTGCGCGCCTGCCCCGGCAGCCACGACCGCCGCGCCGGCGCCGTCCGTCAGGGGCTCATTTGAACGCAAGATCACCTCCAAAATGACAGAAACGGCGCAAGCGCCCTGCCCGGGAGTTCCGGCCGAAGGATGCGATAGAAAGGATTCGCAACGGGTTAACGCAGGCGCGTTAACCCTGGCTTTGACGGCTAGACCGGGGGCTTGGGGCCAGTCTGCGCCGCGATCCAGGCGCAATACCCAGCGCCGCCGCCCTCTGTCGGCAGCACCAGCAGCGCCGGCACTTCGTAAGGATGCAGCCGTTTTGCCTCGGCGAGGACCGCGTCGGTGAGGCTGCGTCTTGTCTTGATGATCATGGCGACCTCGCTCGCCTCCTCGCGCGCGCCCTGCCACTCAAAGATGGAGACCATACCGGGGAAGATGTTGACGCAGGCCGCAAGGCGCCCGGCAACCAGCGCGTCTCCCACGGCTCTCGCGTCCTCGATCGTTGCGAAGGTCGTGTAGATCAGAACCGGCAGATCCTTGTTCCGCATGGATTCACCATGACCTCTCGCTATGACAGCGCTTGCATTGCAGGGCGGTTCTCTCATTTATAGTGCCGCACTCTAAGGGTCGGCTCCAGGCGCATCCAACACCAGCATGTCACGCTTCAGCAAAATCGCCTTCGTCGCGAGCGACACCAAGGAAGCCGAAAGCGCGCGCGCGAAGCTGGTCGAGCGCTATGGCGACGCGCCGCCGGAGAGCGCCGACGCCATCGTGGCGCTGGGGGGCGACGGCCTCATGCTGCAAACCATGCACCGGCATTTGAACAGCGGCATTCCGATCTACGGCATGAATCGCGGCTCGGTGGGCTTTCTCCTGAACGACTATTACGAGGACGGCCTGGTCGACCGGCTCGAGCGCACCGAGATCACCGTCATCCATCCCCTGCACATGACGGCGCGCGGCATCAACGGCGAGGCCCACGAAGCGCTTGCGATCAACGAGGTGTCGCTGTTCCGCCAAAGATATCAGGCCGCGAAGCTCAGGATCGCGGTCGACGGCAAAGTCCGTCTCGATGAGCTCATCTGCGACGGCATCCTCATCTCGACGCCGGCCGGCAGCACGGCCTACAACCTTTCCGCCCACGGCCCGATCCTGCCCATCAATGCGCCGTTGCTGACGCTAACCCCGATCAGCCCGTTCCGGCCGCGGCGCTGGCGCGGCGCACTGCTGCCGAACGACGCGAAAGTCGAGATCGAGGTCCTGGAGCCGGAGAAGCGTCCGGCAAGCGCCGTCGCCGACCATACCGAGTTCCGCGACATCGCGCGCGTCGAGGTCAGGGAGGAAAGCGGCATCGACATCTTCATGATGTTCGATCCCGGCCATACGCTCGCAGAGCGCGTCCTCGCCGAGCAGTTCGGCTACTGAGGCGGGCACGCTCAGCCGCCGCGCGCGCCCGGCCGCGTGAGAGTGAAGACTTCATCGATCACCGCGTAGTCGCCATAGCCGAGACGCGCGAGCGGGCGCAGCTTCGTAACGTCGACCCGTCCCTCGCTGATGACCTCGTCGGCGACATGCACGCCGACGACCTGTCCGAGCACGATCGCGTGCGTGCCGGGCTGCCCCGCTTTGCCGGGAAGCTCGATGGTCTTCCAGTAACGGCACTCGAAAGCGACCGGCGATTCCTTCACCCGCGGCGGCTTGACGATCCGCGAGGCCTCCGGCGTCAATCCCGCGAGCTCCATCTCGTTCACGTCGGGGCCGACGGGGATCGAGGTGCGGTTCATCGCGTCGCGCAGATCGTAGGTCGCAAGCGAACAGACGAACTCGCCGGTCTCCTCGGCATTGCGCTGGCTGTCTTTGCGGCCGCCGGACGAGAACATCACGAAATGCGGATCTTCCGAGACCGCATTGAAGAAGCTGTAGGGCGCAAGATTGACGACGCCGCTTTTGCTCAAAGTTGAGATCCACCCGATCGGGCGCGGCGCGACCAGCGCCTTGAACGGATCGAAGGCGAGACCGTGCGTGTTGGCGACCGCGTCGTAAAACATCGCAGAACCTTTCGTCGCCTTATGCGCGCGACACGGTCACGGCCGCCACGACGTGACGATAGCGCCGAGATCGGGCCTCTCCCGCTCCTCCGGCGTCTCTTTCGCCGTGCCAATATAGACGAATCCCGCCACCCGCTCGCCGTCGCCGAGTCCGAGCGCCGCCCTCATATCGTCGTTATAGGCGTACCATTCGGTGATCCATTGCGCGCCGAAGCCGAGCGCGGTCGCCGCGGTCAGGAGATTCTGGCAGGACGCGCCTACGGACAGAATCTGCTCCCATTCCGGCGCAGCCGGGTTCTCCCGGACCCTGGAGATGACTGCAATGACGACAGGCGCCCGCAGGAAGCGCTTGGCCTCGTTCTCCAGGCGGAACTGGCCCGGATTGGCCTCCGCGCGCTGGCAGCTCTCCGCCAGGATCTTGCCGAATTGCGCCCGCGCCTCGCCCTGAAACAGCACAAATCGCCAGGGAACCAGCTTCTTGTGGTCCGGCACCCGTGCGGCGGCGGTGAGAATAAGGCGGAGCTGCGCCTCGTTCGGACCCGGCTCGCCAAGGCTGTTGGCCGAGACCGAACGGCGGGCAAGGAGATGATCGATGACGGGGTTGGACATGACCGGAGGATTTATGCGGGGGCTGGTTCCCTAACGCGAAATGGCGGGGCGAACAATGCCGCCGTGGAAGCCTAGCGGGGCTGTATCCAAGCCCACCGAACCAAAATTGGCCTCATTGGCGTCAGATTTTGCCTGCGTTGTCCCTATGCGAATGGGGCTATAACTGCTCGCGGCCAGCCTATCGGAGCGAACGCAATGCGGGGGAAACGCTGCGCGATGCTTCTGCTGTTGTCAGCAGCGCTTCTCTGCGCGCTGCCGGCAAGAGCAGAAGACCCCCCTGCGCCAAAAGATGCACCACAGCAGCCTGCGGACACGATGCTCGTCGTCGACGCATCCAAGAGCATGTGGACCAAGATGGGCCGCCTCAGCAAGAACGCCAATCTGCGCATCAAACTCGGCGAATTCATCGGCACTTACGACGACAAGCTCAAGTTCGGTCTCGCGACCTTCGGCGATCGCCAGTACTCGAACTGCGCCGACACGCGGACGGTGGCCAAGCTCGGCGAATTGAGCAAAGCAACGCAGAGAAAAATTCTCGACGGCGTCAAACCGAAAGGCCAGGCGCCGATTGCCGCGGCGCTCAGCGAAGCCGCGAAGGGAATGCCGCCAAGCGGCAGGCTCGACATCGTTCTCATCGCCGATGGCGGCGACACTTGCGATGCCGATGTTTGCTCCATCGCCGCGGGGCTGAAGGAAAAGTCCCCAGGCTTGCGCATTCACGTTCTCGGTTTCGACGCCAAGGCGGAGACCGAGACGAAACCCTTGGCGTGCATTGCATCCGCGACCGGCGGCCAGTTCGTGACGGCAAAAAACGCGGACGGCCTCAAGAAAGGTCTGACCGCGGTCTTCAATGCCGCCGCCACGCCTCCGCCGACGCCGGCCCCGGCGCCGGTTGCCGAAGCGACGCCCGCACCCTCTCCGGATGCAGTGCCGCGAAAGCCAGGGCTTGACGCTTCAGCGCCCGCAGCCGCGGCGCCGGAAGCAGCGACGCCCGCAACCGAACCACCCGCGCCGACACCACCCGCGGCGACACTACCCACGACAGCAGCGGCCGAACCACAAGTGCCGGCAACTCCGCCGCAGCAAGACGCCCCCGCAACCGGGCAGACCGCACCGGAGCCGCAAGCGCCTGCGACGACCACCGGGCAAGACAGAGGAGCGGACGCTCAGGCTCCGCCTCCGCAGCCGGACGCGACCGCAACGCAACCGGCGGGCGCGAGCAGCCCCTCGGGCGAGACCGCGGTGTCAAAGGGCGCCCCTGCTGAGCAGAGCCCGCCCGCGCAACAATCAAGCGAGGCACCGGCCGCGGCGTTGCCCCAAGATGCGCCGGGAAAGATGGCGGCCGTTCCCAAGCCCGCCGAACCTGCACTCCCGGTGCCCGTCACCTTCAAGGCTCTTGCCACCGAGTCGGGGCCGAAGCTTGAAACGGGGCTCACTTGGCGTGTCTTCGCATCCGGCGACGGCCCCAACAGCGCGCACAAACTTCTCAGCACTCACCGCGAAGCGACCCCAACCGCCGCACTTCTGCCCGGCGAATATCTCGTCAATGCCGCTTACGGCCTCTCCAACCTCACCAAGAAAATCAAGGTCGAAAGCGGGCGCTCCATCGTGGAGACCTTCATCCTCAATACCGGGGGCCTCAAGCTCGCTGCGGAGCTCTCCGACGGCGAGCAACTGGCGGAAGGGAGCGTGCGCTTCGACATTCTCTCCGACGAAGAAGATCAGCTGGGCAATCGCCGCAAGATCCTGGGCAATGCCAAGCCGGGTCTGGTGATCAGGCTGAATGCCGGCGCCTATAACATCGTCAGCCAATATGGCGACGCCAACGCGACGGTTCGCGCCGACGTGACGGTCGAGCCCGGCAAGATCACCGAGGCGACGGTCAAGCACGCGGCGGCGACGGTGACGTTCAAGCTGGTGCAAGGCCTCGGCGGCGAAGCGCTTGCCGACACGCAGTGGAACGTGCTGACGCCGACGGGCGATGTCGTGAAGAAGAATGCCGGCGCGCTGCCGTCGCATATCCTTGCCGCAGGCACCTATGCCGTGGTCGCCACGCATAGCGGCCTGACCTACACGCGGAAATTCAGCGTCGAACCCGGCGCATCGAAACAGGTCGAGGTCGTGGTCGAGGACGGCCCCACCTCGCCGGAAGCGCTGAAGGCTATTCTGGAGCCGGCCATGCCGCCCCCGGGGGCTGGCACTTTCGCCGGCGGCGACGCCGATGCGCCGGATGGCGGCGCAGCCTTGGGCTCCGCGCCGGAGCCGAGCGGGCCGCTGATCAATCCGGGCGTCTTGTTCCGGCCGCCGGTCCGGCCCTAGGCGGCCTTCGTGCCGGCGGCGGTCGCTTGCAGATCGGGCGGAACCGCCTCATCCACCAGCATGCGGACGGCGGCTTCGAGAGACATGACTTTCTGGTCCTGGCTTCCCATCCGCCGCACCGACACCGTGCCCTCCTCCGCCTCGCGCTTGCCGACCACGAGCATGACCGGCACCTTGGCCATCGAATGCTCGCGCACCTTGTAGTTGATCTTCTCGTTGCGGAGATCGATGTCGGCCCTGAGCCCTGCCGCGCGCAGGACTTCGAACACCGTCTCTGCGTAGGCGTCGGCATCGGAAACGATGGTCGTGACAACGGCTTGCCTCGGCGCAAGCCAGAGCGGCAGGTGCCCGGCATGATGCTCGATGAGAATCCCGGTGAAGCGCTCGAGCGAGCCGAACATGGCGCGGTGAATCATCACCGGCTCCTTCTTCTCGCCGTCCGGTCCGATATAGAACGCGCCGAGCCGCCCGGGCAGATTGAGATCGACCTGGATCGTGCCGCATTGCCAATCGCGGCCGATCGCGTCGCGCAGCACATATTCGAGCTTGGGACCGTAGAAGGCGCCCTCGCCCGGGTTGAACTCATAGTTTAGGCCCGCAGCCTCGACGGCGCGCTTGAGCGCCGCTTCCGCCTTGTCCCACACCGCATCGCCGCCGACTCTTTTCTCGGGCCGGTCGGAGAATTTGATGCGCACATTCTTAAAACCGAAATCGCGATAGATCGAGAGCATCTGCTGGTTCAGCGTCACGCATTCTTCCGTAATCTGATCCTCGGTGCAGAAGATATGCGCGTCGTCTTGCGTGAAATGGCGCACGCGCAAAAGTCCGTGCAGCGCGCCAGACGGCTCGTAGCGATGCACCTTGCCGAACTCCGCGATGCGCAAGGGAAGGTCGCGATAGCTTTTCAGCCCGTGCTTGAAGATCTGCACATGGCCCGGACAGTTCATCGGTTTGCACGCATAGATGCGCTCGTCCAGGGTCTCGGTGACGTACATATGATCGCCGAACTTCTCCCAATGGCCGGATTGCTCCCACAGCGAGCGCTCCATCATGTCGGGCGAGTTGACCTCGACATAACCCCACGCATCCTGCCGCCGGCGCATATAGGCGATCAGCGCCGTGAACAGCGCCCAGCCTTTCGGATGCCAGAACACCGCGCCCGGCGCCTCTTCCTGGAAATGGAACAGATCCATCTCGCGGCCGAGACGGCGATGGTCGCGCTTCTCCGCCTCTTCAAGCTGGTGCAGATAGGCCTTGAGATCGTCCTCGCTCGCCCACGCCGTGCCGTAGATGCGCTGGAGCATCGGCCGGTTTGAATCGCCGCGCCAATACGCGCCCGCGATCTTGAGCAGCTTGAAGCCTTTGCCGACCTTACCGGTCGAGGTCATGTGCGGACCGCGGCAGAGGTCGAGCCATTCGCCCTGGCTGTAAAGCTTGACGTCGTCGCCTTCGGGGATCGCGTCGATCAACTCGAGCTTGAAGTCCTCACCCTTGTCGCGGAACAGCCTCTTGGCAGCCTCGCGGTCAACGATCTCGCAGCCGAACGGCCGGTCGCGCGCGATGATCTCGCGCATTTTCTCCTCGATCTTCGGCAGCTCGTCCGGTGTGAAGGGCTCGTCGCGCGCGAAGTCGTAATAGAAGCCGTTCTCGATGACGGGCCCGATCGTGACCTGCGTGCCGGGATAGAGCTCCTGCACCGCCTCGGCCATGACATGGGCGGCGTCGTGACGAATGAGCTCCAGCGCCTCGGGGTCCGTGCGTGCGTGGAATTTGATCGCGGCATCAGCCTTGATGGGAGTCGCGAGATCGGCAAGCTTGCCGTCGAGGCTCATCGCCACCGTGCGCTTGGCGAGCGACGGCGAGATCGACTTGGCCACGCCGAGGCCCGTAGTGCCGGGCGGCACCTCGCGCTGCGCGCCATCGGGGAATGTCAGGGAAATCATCGTTTCGCTCCTCCTCTCACTCCTGCGTACCAGCGCAGGTAAGATGGGCTGCTAGATGCTGCCGAATGGAAGCCAAGTCAAGAGCGCGGGGTTAAACGGCGCAAGCGCCAGCGCCCATAGCGCCAAGGCGCGAATTTGTGTCGCTCGCCTGAAAGGTTGGGCACGGGATCGAGACCGTGGCTGCCCCAAGGCTGGCAGCGGCAAAGCCGGGCCAGCGTCAGCCAGCCGCCCTTCCACGCGCCGTTTAAGTCGATGGCTTCCCGCGCGTAGTCCGAGCAGGTCGGCAGATGCCGGCAATGCGCGCCGACAAGCGGCGAGAGCATCCAGCGATAGAGAAGGATCGGGGCGAGCATCATGGCCTTAGCCACTTGCGACGCGAGCGGCTTCGCGGTGGACCGCGCCGCCTTAGACATGCTCTTGGCTAGGAGAGGCATGGCGCGTCTTGGCCTCGATCTGCGCGATGGCCTCCTCGACGGCGTCGAACACGAGCAAGGTCGACGCATGCCGTGCCTTGTAGTCCCGCACCGGTTCGAGCACGGCGAGATCCGCCCATCTCCCCTCAGGCGCAGGCCCGCCCTCTTTCAGCATCTTGCGCATGGCGGCGCCGACCGCGCGAAGCTCCGACGCCGTGGAGCCGACGATCTCCCGCCCCATGACCGCGGCGGAAGACTGGCCGAGCAGGCAGGCCTTCACGTTCTGGCCGTAGTCGGTGACCACGCCGCCGTCCATCGCGAGATCGATGCTGACGGTGCTGCCGCAAAGCTTCGAGCGCGCGGTCGCCGTCGCGTGCGGGACCGGAAGCCGGCTTACACGTGGAATATTGGCGGCCAGCTCCAGAATGCGCTGGCTGTAGATGTCGTCCGGCAGGGTCATCGCTCGTTTTGTCTCCCGCGCCTCGCCTTGCGAGGCGGTCAATCGCATTATATATGCAGCCGGTTTGGGGGATTGGTAGCCCGGGCGTCAGGAAAGCTTCACGCCGCCTGTTGACGTGTCGCCTATACTATCCCCACTTTAAGGACTGAACGGGCCGCCATCTTGCGCGTTTGCCTAAGGAACCGGTCATGGATGCCACGGTAAAGAAGTTGCGGACCACAGCCCCACCCGCCGAAATCGGCCGCGGGCCCGATATTATTCGGCCCTCCCGCCAGGAGGCCGAAGAGGCTGTGCGCACTCTCATCGCCTATGCCGGCGACGACCCGAACCGAGAGGGTTTGCGCGATACGCCGAAGCGCGTGACGAGCGCCTATGACGAGTTCTTCAGCGGCTATGGCGAGTGCCCGATGGAGGTGCTGTCGCGCACCTTCGATGAGGTCGCGGGCTATGACGATATCGTCATGCTGCGCGATATCGAGCTGCACTCCCATTGCGAGCACCATATGATCCCGTTCATCGGCAAGGTGCATATCGCGTATTTCCCCACCGATCGCGTCGTCGGTCTTTCCAAGCTCGCGCGCGTCGTCGAGGTCTTCGCAAGGCGTTTGCAGACGCAGGAGACGATGACCGCGCAGATCGCCGAGACGATCGATACCGCGCTGAAGCCGAAAGGCGTGGCCGTGATGATCGAGGCCGTGCATCAATGCATGTCGATCCGCGGCGTGAAGAAGCCCGACGTCGCCACCATCACCACCCAGTTCACCGGCATCTTCAAGGAAGATCCGGCGCAGCAGGCACGCTTCATGGCGCTGGCGGCGAGCCGCTAGGCAAAAGGAGCGTCCGCGACAAAGGACGCGATCGCCGTGACCAAGGAAGCAACCTTCCCTCCCCCGGCCGACAAGGCCGGACTCGAAGACGGGACGATCTTCACGCCCAATTTCGACGCACATGGATTGCTGCCCGTCGTCGCCACCTCTGCTGAGACCGGCGAGGTGCTGATGCTCGCTTACATGAACGCGGAAGCGCTCGCCCGCACCATCGAGACCGGCGAGGCGCATTACTGGTCGCGGTCCCGCGGCGAACTCTGGCGCAAGGGCGAGACGAGCGGCAACGCGCAACGCGTAGTCGAGCTGCGCACCGACTGCGACCAGGACGCCATCTGGATGAAGGTTGAGATGGAAGGCGACGGCACGGCCTGCCATACGGGGCATACAAGCTGCTTCTACCGCGAGGTGCCGGTAGGATCTGCCGCGGGCGGGCTCCCCCTCACCGTCGTCGCGGGCGACAAAACCCAAGGTTCCTAAGCGGTCCGGTGTCACGCTACTGCCGCAAAGGGAACCTTAAAGAGTCTCAGGATACAATTCTGGCGGCTGGAAATGTCGCATTCGGAAACCGGCCACAGCCCTGTGGTAGCCCGAGTGCGGCGCCAATGTCAGACCTCCTCTGGCATGGGGACGCAACCGGGTAGAACATGGCGAGACCGACGATCGGTATTGCGCTGGGTGGCGGCGCAGCACGCGGCTGGGCCCATATCGGCGTCCTTAAGGCCCTGATCGAGGCGGGCCTGGAGCCGGATATTGTCGCCGGCACGTCCATCGGCGCTGTTGCCGGGGCCTGCTACGTCACCGACAAGCTCGCCACACTCGAAGACTTCGCCTGCGGCCTGACGCGCCGCCGCGTCTTCGGGTTTCTCGATTTCAATTTCGCCGGCTCCGGCCTCATCACCGGTCAGCGTTTGAGCTCGCGTCTGGAAAATCACCTCCAGGATTTTCACATCGAGCGCCTCGAGCGGCGCTTCGTCGCCGTCGCCACCGAGCTCGGCACCGGCCACGAGGTCTGGCTGAACAAGGGTAGCCTCGTCAACGCGCTGCGGGCCTCGTTTGCGCTGCCCGGAATCTTCCGTCCCGTCCAGATCAACGGGCGATGGCTCATCGACGGCGCCCTCGTCAATCCGATCCCGGTATCGGTATGCCGTGCGCTCGGCGCCCGCATCGTCATCGCCGTCAATCTCGGCGGCGATCTCTTCGGCAAGGGCAGCGTCATTCACGACCAGGAAGCCTTCGCCGAAATTCCGCAGCCGCCAGAGGACTCCGAGCTCGTCGGCAGCAACGGCCGCGCCGCCGTGCACCTCTTGCACCGGCAGATTTTCGGCAGGGGCAATGGGGCGCCCGGTATGTCGTCGGTGATGATGGACGCCATCAACATCACGCAGGACCGCATCGCACGCTCGCGCCTGGCCGGCGACCCGCCCGACATCACCATCACGCCGAAGACAGGCGGCATCGGCCTGTTCGACTTCCATCGCGCAGCCGAGGCAATCGAACTCGGCGCCGCCGCGACCGCGCGGCACATCGACGATCTGAAATTCGCGATCGAAGCTCTCGCGGCGTAATTAGCCGCTTAACCGGTGGCGATATATTCCCGCATCGCCGCGGATTCCATCTCTGCTTCCGCGATCCGCATCCGTACCACGTCGCCGATCGAGACGAGGCCGACAAGCTGACCCCTCTCGACGACCGGCATGTGGCGAAAACGGTGCGCTGTCATCTCGCCCATGAGCCTGTCGATGGTATCGGCTTCGCGGCAGGTGACGACGGTCTTCGTCATCGCGGTTTCGGCTTGATCCTTGAGCGCCTTGACCCCGGCACTCGCGATCTCGCGCACGATGTCACGCTCCGAGATAATGCCGGCAACCTTGCCGTCCTCGGCCGAGATGACGATGCAGCCAATACGATGGGTACGGAGCATCTTCGCGATTTCGAGCAATGTGGTATCGGGCGAGGCGGTCAGCACCTCCCGGCCCTTAAGCCTAAGGATGGCAGCGACATTCATACTCGTTTCCTCCAGCTCCAGGAACTTCGCCCCGTTATGCGACATTCTGTCTCGGACCGGAAACGCTGGCAAGCGATTGCGTGAAAACGGGCTAGCGAGGACTGAGAGGCTGTTGGGTCAGGACGCCCTGCTTGTCGAAGAAGCCAAAGAAGAACAGGCCAAACAGGAAGCCGCCAATATGGGCCTCCCAGGCGATGCCACCCTCGGCGCCCGCGATCGCCACGGAACTCAACCCGAAATAGGCGTTGAGCCCGATCCAAAGGGCCAAAAACATTAGGATGCGCCGATCGCTTAAGGTCTCAGGCAAGCTCTTGAGGGGCGCGTGCGCGAAGTCGGGCTCGCCCTGGCTGATCTCTCCCCGCGGCCTAAAGATGAATCTGAGCGCGCCGGCCATCTGCCCTGAAATCGCGGCGGATGCTCCGACCACCGGCGCCATCTCGCCAAAATGAAAGAGGAGATGCGTGAGCGCGCCAGCGATCCCGCAGAGAACGGAAAAGTAGAGAAAGCCCAAATTGCCAATGCGCCGCGCCACGGCGCTGCCAAAGGCCAACATCCAGAGCGTGTTCACCAACAGATGCACCCAGCTCGCATGCACAACCATGTAGGTCACGAAGGACGTAACGGCGGTGAGATAGCCGCCGGGAAGCTCAAGAGCGGCACCGCTATAGCGCGCCGGGATGAAGGCCAGGGCCAGAAGGAGCGTGAGGTCCAACTCGTCCGGCAGCGAGGTCCTGACCAAATGCACGGCGATCATCAGCGCCGCCGCGAGGAGGACGCTCCGCGGCACGTTGAACATGGGTTCGCTTGGACCGGTCATCGCTCGAACGGGACGTCGTCCTTCTCACCTGTCGGCAGACTTAATGCGCGAATGCAACGCGGCGATTGCGTGGCACCGGCCGCCGGCACGCTCCCTGCTTTATTTGCTCCATCAACAGCGCGGGCGAAGCCCACTGTCCCAAAGCGAGATTTTTACCTTGCCTTGGCCGAACATTGGGCGCCCCCGCAACCAAGGTGTAGCGTCGGAGCCGGGTGGGCAATGCAGCAGTCAACGAGTAAAGCAGCTTTACGCGTATTGGGATCGCGTGCGCAATGGGCGCCCCGCACCCCGCCGCTTCGAGATCGAGCCGGCCAAGATCGCGCCCCTGCTCCCTGAAACTTTTATCGCCCAGTGCTCGAGCTTATCGGGCTACCGCTTTCGCCTGGTGGGCACCCGGATCTGCGAGCATTTCGGGCGTGCGGCACGGACTTTTTGAGCTTGTGGGAGCCTGAGGACCGCGACGCGCTCGGCTCAGTTCTCAAGACGGTCGCCAATCTTCTCACCTGGCTCATCAACTACGACAAATTGGGAATGACCGAAGAACGGCGCCACGAGCGCGTTTTGCCCAGGGTCAGCGCGTCGAAGCTCATCCTGTCCAATGGCGAGGTGCATCCCTGCCGCGTGATCGACGTGTCGCTAAGCGGCGCCTCGGTGGCCAGCGTCGCAAAACCCCCGCTGGAGACGGTTTTCATCCTCGGCCGCATGCGCGGCCGCATCGTGCGCCACCACGAGCACGGCGTGGCCATCCAATTTTCCGAGCTGCAAGACCCCGACAGCATCGCCCGCTCCTTCAGTTAGGGCCGATTGGGCGCGCCGCCGCCCAAGCGATCTTCATCCTCTCCGCCTTCACGACTGCCGCCAGCCCTCATTTGCACTGAAGAAGCGTATTTGTACGCGCTTTGTTCTCATATTTCTCTAAAATTTTAGGCAATCGCGTAATGTTCGCTTTTGAGTAATTCTCACTAAAAATACCTTACCATTACTGCTCTAAAGTCCAGACCTGCTTTATCTGCTTCTCAAAATATCTCTGGCATAGTGCTCCTCAACAAAAAGGGGGGGTGCAATGAAACAGTTCCTAGTTGGCTCCGCGTTCTTGATGTTCATCTCTTCGATGCCAGCAGACGCGACCAATGATCATACGATTAGCTTGCGGCCGAGTATCGAACCTCAGAAAGTCTTGTTCATGCAAGCTTTCGGCGACACCTTGCCGCCGATCGGCTACGTCGCATTCTGCCGCGATCATAGCGACGAGTGCCGTCCGGCCCGCCGCTTCTCCGACCGTGTCCAGTTCAGCGCCGCCAAGTTCGGCGAGCTGCAGACCGTCAACGACTACGTCAACGCGTCCGTGAACCCGGTCACCGACCTGGACCTTTATGGCAAGGTCGAGGTTTGGACCTATCCCGCAGCCGGCAAAGGCGATTGTGAGGACTATGTGCTGCTCAAGCGCCGCATGCTGATCGAACGCGGTTGGCCGGCGAGCACGCTCCTTATCACGGTGGTGCGCGACGAGAATAACGAGGGCCACGCGGTCCTGACCGTGCGCACCGACTCCGGCGACTATGTGCTCGATAACAAGCGCAAGGACGTCTCCTCCTGGAGCGACACGCCCTACACCTTCGTGAAGCGGCAATCCGACCGCAATCCGCTGGTCTGGATCTCTCTGCTGCCGCCCGAGCTTACCCCGCAGCCGTCTATTTCAGCTTCGAACAGCCGCTAGCAGGAGTTTCGTCCAGGTCTTTTTCGACTGGAGATTGCTTTTTAAGGGCCCGGTGTCATCCCCCACCCCCCGACCCAACCGGGCCTTTCCTAGAGCCGGTCTCGCAAGAGGCCGGCTCCTTTTTTTGCAGCTGGCGGCTAGAGGCTGAGGATCACGCCGAGAAAGAAGGCGCCGGAGAAGAGGCTCCAGCCCGCGGCGATCACGGCCGAAAGGCCGAATCAGATGGGGGATTGGGTTAGCAACCTGGCCATCTGCCATGCATTGCGCATCACGATGATGGGGCCGGCAAAGAGGCGCAGCGCGACCCCTGCCCACGATGCGAGACCGGGGCTTAGCGTAAGCGTAAAGCCGAGCGGCTTGCCAGACACGAGCTGGGTCAAGCTCGTCAGGATCCCAGCCGTCACAAAGCCGACAGCCATCATATAGAGATATGCGAAGGATCCCACCGCGCGCCGCCACTCGCGTTTGTGCCTCGCTTGAAGTTTAGCTGGGCGCGCGGCGGCTTCACGGGGATTCTTAAGCGTTAGTTAACGCCCGTGCCAGAGCAGCACGTCGGGTCTATTCCTTGAGGTCGTAATCCAGGATCGCCATCTGGAATTGATAGGCAAGCTCGCCCTCATCGTCGTCGCGGAACATGACGCCGATGAACTCCTCGCCGACATACACCTCCGCGCTATCTTCCTTTTTCGGGCGCTGGCGCACCTGGATCTCGGGCAGGCGAAAGACCCTTTGCAGATACCGTTCGAGCTTCACGATCTCGTCGCGTGTCACGCGCCATCTCCTAGAATGTTTGCAGAAAAGCGAAAGCTAAGGGCCGGCCTTCTCATCCTCGTCGACGAAAAACTGGTCCATGCTGAGCGCGGGTTCCTCGCAGCCGGCGAACCCGATCTCGCGCGCCGGCACGCCCGCAACGGTGCGCCGCGACGGCACGTCGTTCAGGACCACGCTGCCCGCGGCGACGCGCGCGCAATTCCCGATAGTGATGTTGCCAAGGATCTTGGCGCCGGCGCCGATCATGACACCACATCCGATCTTGGGGTGACGATCGCCACGCTCGTTGCCGGTGCCGCCAAGAGTGACGCCGTGCAGGATCGAGCAATTGTCCCCGATCACCGCGGTCTCGCCCATGACGATACCGGTGGCGTGGTCGAACATGATGCCCCGCCCGATCTGGGTTGCGGGATGGATATCGACCTGAAGGAAGCGCGAGCAGAGACTTTGCAGATAGAGGGCGAAGTCCTTGCGCCCCTGCTGCCACAGCGCATGCGCGATCCGGTGGATCTCGAGCGCGTGAAAGCCCTTGAAGTAGAGCAGCGGCTCAATCAGGCGGCTGCACGCGGGATCGCGCTTGGCGACCGCCATGATGTCGGCGCGGAACGCATCGCCGAGCGCGGCCTCCGCCTCCAGCACCTCATGAAACATCTTGTGCAGCAACCCGGCATCGAGTGCCGCGTGCTGAAGCCGCCGCGCCAGGCGATGGCAGACGGCATCCTCGAGGCGATCGTGGCTCAGCACCGTCGCATAGACGAACCCGCCAAGCGCGGGCTCCGCGGCGCTGATCTCCTCGGCCTCGCGCCGCACCTGACTCCAAATCGGGTCGTAACTCGTGATCTGCGGCTTATGCGCAGATTGGGACTTTTGCATCGATACCTCGCTTCTCGCCAATGAGCGAGACGGCTTTTCGGTTCCCTAGCACGTGACTAAGGCACCTGGGTTAAAAACTTAAGCACACCTTGCTTGAAGTGTGAGTCCCCGACCGCCTTCATATGGTCGCGACCCACGATTTCAAGCGTTTGGGCCCCTGGAATGAGCGCTGCGAGCTGGGCTGCCGAGCCGCCGATCACGTCCTCCATCCCTACCGCAACGAGACAGGGGACGGCGATGGTTTGCAGCTGCTCCTTCGTGACCCTTTCGCGCGGGCCGCGCATGCAGGCCGCCATCGCCTTGAGGTCGCTCTTGGTGGATTCGGCGAAGAGCCGGAAGCTGCGCGCCGTGTCGTTGGTCACGTCCCCGATGCGCGGGGCCTCGAGCGCGTGCGCGAGCGGTCCGCTGCCTACCATGCCGCGCACCATATTGATGCCGAGCCCACCAAAGATGACGCTGCGCACCCGCTCGGGGTGATTGAAGACGAGAAAGGCGGCGATGCGGGCCCCCATCGAGTAGCCCATCACGTCGGCACGCGCGATGCCGAGATGATCGAGCAGGCGGCGCGCATCCTGGGCCATCGAGGGTGCGCCGTAGCACTCCGGGTCGTAGAGCTTCTCGCTTCTGCCGTGGCCGCGATTGTCATAAGCGATGACGCGGCAGCCGGCATCCCTCAGCGTCCTCACCCAGCCGGGGTCGACCCAGTTGGCCGCGACATTGGACGCAAAGCCATGGATGAGGAGGATGGGATCCCCGCTCCCCTCGTCGCTATAGGCGATCCTGACGCCATCGGAATCAAAGTCCGGCATTCCGCTCTACCGCTTGCCTGCTGCGCTGACTATGCTGCCCCTCGATTGGATAGGCATCGGGATAGACAATGGCTCAAACGCTCGTACCGCATTTGGTGAACGACCTCGGCGCCGAACAGATCAGGATCGGCGTCAAGGAGTTCCAGTGCATGGGGGCGACCCCGCCCCACGATCACCCGCATGTTTATCTCGACATGGGCGACGAGACGCAATTGGTCTGCCCCTATTGCTCCACCCTCTATGTCCATGATCCGGCGCTGGCGCAAAGCGAAAGCGAACCGCCCGGCGCGGTCTTCGCCGCAACCGCGCCTCCCGGGGCGCCGGAAGCCTAGACCTCGCGATGTCCGCCCAGGAACGCGGCGTTATCATCGCAGGGGGCGGCATCGGCGGACTTGCGACTTCCATCGCCCTTGGCGCGCACGACATCGCATCGACCGTTCTCGAACGCTCGCGCTTCGCCGACGAGACCGGCGCCGGCATTCAGCTCGGCCCCAACGCCACGCGTGCTCTGCGGGGGCTCGGGGTGCTGGACGAAGTTGCGGCGAACGCGGTCAGGCCGGACGCGATATGGCTCTACGATGCGCGTTCTGGACTGCGGCTGAATGTGCTGCCGCTCGGCCGCGCCATCGAGCAGCGTCACGGTGCACCCTATTTGACGCTGCATCGCGCCGATCTCCATGCGGCGCTGCTCGAAGCGGCCGAAAACCATGCGGGCGTCACGCTCAAACCGGGTTGTGCCGTCATCGAGATCGCTACCGCCACACGCGAGATTATCGCTCATACAAGCGACGGGGACGAGATGCGCGGCTCGTGCCTGATCGGCGCCGACGGCCTATGGTCGACCGTGCGCAAATTCGTCGCCCCGCAAGCGGATTTGCAGTTTGCCGGGGCGACGGCATGGCGCGCGCTCATGCCCACGCGCGAACTTCCCGCGCCCTTCGATGCGCCGGTGGTCGGCGTGTGGATGGGCAGCGGCGCGCATATGGTTCATTACCCCGTGCGCGGCGGGGACCAGCTCAACGTCATCGTCATCATCGAGCATGGCAACGAAGCCGAAGGATGGAACCAGACACTCGAAACGGGCGGCTTGCTATCGCACCTGACCGGCTGGGCCGAGCCTCTGAAACGGCTGCTGGAGCTGGCGGCGAGCTGGCGCGGCTGGTCGCTTCATCGCCTCGCCCCATTGCCGCGCTGGAGCAGCGGTCCGGTCGCGTTGCTCGGCGACGCCGCGCATCCTGTGCTCCCTTTTCTGGCGCAGGGTGCAGCCCTCGCGATCGAGGATGCCGTCACGCTGGCTGCGAGCTTGGCCGACTGCGGTGGCGCAACCGAGCGCGCCTTCCGAAGATATGAGGGATTGCGCAAAGACCGCGTTACCCGCTTGCAGCACACCTCGCTCACATTCGGGCGCAACTATCACGCCAAGGGGCCGTTGCGGGCAGCGCGCAACATCGTGCTGCGAGCAAGGCGCGGCGACAAGCTCCTTGCAACCCTCGATTGGCTCTACCGCGACGAGGCCCCTTCGGCGTAGCGTCTATCTGGCAACCGCTGCGCGCCGCGGCGATCGTGGCATCAGCAGCACGAACGTCCCCGCCACGGCCGACAGCAACGAGCCAATCAAGACGCCGAGCTTGATGAGGTGATCGCGTTCGGCGTCGGGAAAGGCGAGCAGGCCGATGAAAAGGCTCATGGTGAAGCCGATACCGCACAACAGCGAGACGCCGTAGATCTCCCGCCAATTCCCGCCCGCGGGCAATTGCGCGATGCCCAAGCGGGAGGCTAGAAAGACCGACCCCATGATCCCGATCTGCTTGCCGAGGAACAAGCCGCCGACAACGCCGAGCGGTAGCGGCGACAACAGCATGGCAAGGCCAATGCCTTCCAACGGCACGCCCGCATTGGCGAAGCCGAAGACGGGCACGACAAGAAAGGCCACCCACGGCACGAGAGCGTGCTCGAGCGTATGCAAGGGTGAGGCCTCTCCGGAACGCTTCGCGTCGATCGGGATGGCCATCGCCAGCACCACGCCCGCGAGCGTCGCGTGAACGCCCGAGAACAACATGCAAGCCCAAAGGACGACGCCCAAGGGAAGGTAGATCCAAAGCCGCGTGACACTTGACGCGTTCAGCGCAAACAGCAAGGCAGCCGTCGCACCCGCGCCCCCAAGCGCCATCCAGGAGAGGTCCGAAGCGTAGAAGATCGCGATGATGAGGATGGCGCCGAGATCGTCCATGATGGCGAGCGAGGTGAGGAACACCTTCAGCGAATTCGGAATGCGGGAACCGAAAAGGGAAAGCACGCCGAGCGCAAAGGCGATGTCGGTCGCGGTCGGGATGGCCCAGCCGCGCCAGTTCGAGGGCTCCTCCCAATTCGCCGCCAAGAAGATCAGGGCCGGCACAACCATGCCGCCGAGCGCCGCGATCATCGGCAACGCACGCCGCGGCCACGTATTGAGCTCGCCGCCGACCATCTCGCGCTTGATCTCGAGCCCCACGAGCAGGAAGAACAGCGCCATCAGCCCGTCATTGATCCAATGCAGGACGCTTAGCCCGCCGACCTTCATCTCCAGCGCGCTCAGATACTGCTCTGCGAACGCGCTGTTCGCGGTCAGCATGCCGAGAGCCGCCGCCCCCATCAGGACAAGACCGCCTGAGGCCTCCCATTGGAAAAAGCGCTTGAAGGTGGAGCGGGCGCGATGAATCAAAGCCATGCTCTGAAGTCTCCCCTGCGATGCGGCCCGTTCCTATACAGCCCTCAGGGGTCGCTTGCCAATGTGAGGAAACAAAAGTGCCGCCACCCCAAAGGATGACGGCACGAAAGACTCCACAATGCGAACGGGAACTATGAGGTCCTCTTGTCCATCTTCTCTGCCATTTCGAGATGGCCCTTGATCACCGGCAGCGTCTTGGCGGCAAACTGCTTCACCGCGCCATTGTCGCCGTCTTCGGAATAATCCTCCAACAGGTCGACGGCCTTCGCGTGCGCGCCTTTCTGCTGATCGATATAAGTCTTGTCGAAATCTTCCGCCTTCGCCGCGTTCAGATCGTCGATCATTTTCTGATGCTTGGCGTCGAGCTGCGCCGGAAGTTTTACGTTGATCTTTTCGGCTTCGACGATCGACTTGAGCTCCGCAGTGGTCTGCGAATGCGCCTCCGTCATCTGCTGACCGAACTGCTTAACAGCGTCCGACTGACCCTTTTGAGCGGCAATCTTGCCGGCCTCGATCTCATACATGTCGCTCGTCGCTGCCTTCTGCACGAAGTCCGGCGTGCTTGGGGCGCCACAGGCGGAAACGGCAACGGTCGCGAATACGGCCAACGCGGCCACTAGGTGGGTTCTCATTATTTTGCTCCGAAATAACGGGCGGGTCCGGCCCCGGGGGCCGGGCACTAACGAAGCAGAAACCCCGGAAACAGGCGCAAAGTTCCAGCCGCAGAAGGTTTTTTCGGGAGGCTTAGTGGTCGGATCGCCGCGGCGGCTCCGCTTCGAACAAGAACTAAACGCGCCGCTCGGCCTCATCGATCCAAACCTCGATCAGGCTTGCAGTCGCGACGTCCTTCTCGTCGTAGCACAGATCGTGCGTCTCCCGCATGCTCGCGATCAACGCCTGATTATCTGAACGTAGCTCCGCGAGCATATCGAGCGGATCGACATAGTCGGCGTCATTGTCGGGAATGCGCTGTAGCCGCGCGATCTGGCCGATCGAATGCAGTTGTCGTGCCGCCGACCTTGCGGACCCGCTCGGCGATGTCGTAGGTAATGGCGAAGATCTGGTCGGCTTGCTCGTCCAGCAGCAGGTGATTCTTGGTCTTGAGGTATAGCGCTAACACGTCGGCGAGCAGCGTGTTATGCGCGCCCGTGATATCGCGCGTGGCGTTGGAGCCGAGATCGGTCGGCGTTTGCAACGGCGCCTTGCGACGCTCCTTCACATCCTTGGTCATGGGGCCTCCTAGCAGGAATGACAGCGGCAGAGCGGTCAGTATATGACAGCGGCAGAGCGGTCAGTATATAGCGAGCGTTGACCTGCGCAGTTATCCGTTTGCTATCCTCATCGTCGCATCGCGGAATGCCATCAAAGAAGGAGTCGTCATGTTCATTGCGATGAACCGGTTCAAGGTAAACATGGGATCGGAGCATGACTTCGAGCAAGTCTGGCTCACGCGAAAGACGCATCTGGAGGACGTGCCTGGATTCATGGTCTTTCACTTGCTGAAAGGACCGGAACGCGACGATCATGTGCTCTATGCGTCGCACACGCTCTGGCGTTCCGAGGCCGACTTCAAGGCCTGGACGCAATCGGAAGCCTTCCGCGCGGCGCATGGCGGCACAGGCTCGACCAAGCCTCTCTATCTCGGCCATCCCGAGTTCGAGGGCTTCAACGTGCTGCAAGAGGTAACGGCCGGCGGCGCGAGCGCGGCCGCGGAATAGGCAGGAAGTGCTTCGAGAGCCCTCTGCCCCTGACTGGCCGGCCATCCGCGCCGCACGGCAAGTTACAATCTTCAGCGAGGGTCGCGAAGCCCCCTCGGACATCAACTGGAGCGCGCGGGCGCGCGACCCCGGTGCCTGAACCTGACCTCCAACACCGCCACGACGATCAGCACGGTCGTGGCGGCAAAGCCGAGCGCGAGCGGATTTGCGATGGGCGAGAGCACAGCCGCCACGGCGAGAAGCGCGAGCCCGACAACATGCGAGAGCGGCCAACGTCCTGTAGTCGTCTGTTTAAACAAGAGATTGCCGGCGAGATAAATGGCCGGTCCGCCGAGAACGGAAAGGGCCACGCTCGGCTCCACCCGCCCCGTCGGATGGGCAAGCAGAAACTCGTCGCCGACCGCCGTGAGGACGATGCCGGTCACGATCAGCAGGTGCAGATAGGTGTAGGCCCTGCGTGCCACACGCCCCGGATCGTCGGAGTGCGGAATATGCCGGCTGCCGCGCTCGGCGCCGACGTTGAAATAAATCCACCCGCGTGACGGCGAAAACGAAAACGAGGTCGAAGAAGAGCTCGACGAAGCCGACCCGCGTCTCTTCGCCATCCTCGCGCACACGCAGGAGCGAGCCGTTCGAGTCATTGCCGCCCAGCGCCAAATCCTCCCGGCTCGTTTGCGCCGTTAACCGGAGTTCAGTGGATTAGTTGACGCGCACGACCTCGACGAGATTATCGGAGAAGGTTGGCGCGCGCCCGAGCCCGCAGAACTCCGCCGATGAGATCGAGTTCACCGACCCGTCGGAGCGGTTGAGGCTGCGCCAATAGCCCAGCGTCGCGACCACGACGCCGTCGCCGACATCCTCGGTGACGCGCGCAAGGCCTTCGAAATCGCCACGATCGTTGAAGACGCGCACGGGATCTCCCTCGCGTATGCTCCGCGCCGCCGCGTCCTTCGGACTGATGAGAACGAATTGCTCACCCTGCCCTTTGATCTTGTGCGGCTCGTTCGCATAGCACGAGTTCAAAAAGCCGTGGCTCTTCGGCGAGATGATGTTGAGCGGATAGCGCTCGGCGAGAGCGGGGTTGCTGGCTTGGCTCTCGCGAGGTGCCACATAGCCCGGCAGCGGATCGACAGCCTCACCCGACTGCATCGCCTCGTACATCATGCGGAATGGCGGCGCGACGAAGTTCTTGGCGTCCTTCACCAGGAACTCGACCTTGCCCGACGGCGTCGGGAAATTGCCGTTGGCGTGCGGTAGCCGCGTGTCGGGCGTACCGACCGCGAGGTGGAAATAGCCATGCTCGCGGAAATATTGCATGTCCACGCCGCCCATTTGCGGCGCAGTCCACTGCACGTAATGCTCGGCGAGTTCCATATCGCTCATCTTGAACTGCGCATCGTCATAGCCCATCGCGGCGGAGAGCAGACGGAAGATCTCGGCATTCGACTTCGCCTCGCCGCGAGGCTCGATCGCCTTCTCGTTAATGGTTAGATAGAAATGCCCCCAGGAGAACATCATGTCGTCGTGCTCGCCCGCCATGGTCGCGGGCAGAATGATGTCGGCGTAAGCCGCCGTATCGGTGACGAAATGCTCCGCCGTCACGAAGAACAGATCCTCCCGCGACAGGCCTTCGACGATGGTGTTGGTCTCGGGTGCCTGACTCACGGGATTGGTGTTGTAAACGTAGAGCCCCATGATTGGCGGATCGAGCTGCATGGCGCCGGTCAGCGCGCGGCCAAGCTGGAGATTGTTGACCACGCGCGTCCCCTCGCGAATGAAGTCCGGACGCGACACGCGCTGCCAGTCGATTGGGAATTCCCAGAGCGGCATCTGCAACAATCCGCCGCCGACATGGCGCCATGAGCCGGCCAGCGCCGGGATGGCGCAGACCGCGCGGATGGTCTGGCCGCCGCCGGCGTGACGCTCGAGCGCGACGCCCATGCGGATGACGGAAGGCTGGATGGTGGCGAATTCGCGGGCGAAGCGCTCCACATCGGCCGCCGGAACGCCCGTCACGTCCTCGACATAGTCAGGCGTGAACTCCGTCGCCCGCGCAGCAAGCGCGGGATAGCCGACCGTGTGCTGGTCGACCCAGCCCTGGTCGACATGGCCGCCACGGATGAGCGCCGCGATGAAGCCCATGGCGAGCGCGCCGTCGGTCCCGGGCTTCGGCGCGATGTGCCAATCGGCCTGCTTCGCGGTTCGCGAGCGATAGCTGTCGATCACGATGATTTTGGCGCCCTTCTTTTGCGCCTCGAGCACGAAGGGCCAGTGATGCAAATTGGTGGAGATCGAGTTGCAGGCCCAGATCACGATATATTTGGAATGGGTGAAGCTCTCAGGGTCCACGCCGCCGGTCGGACCCACGGTCAGGAGCCATGCGGTCGAGGAGCCCGAGGCGCAGAATGTCTTCTCGTTCACCGTCGTGCCGAGCTTGTTGAAGAAGGCGTCGCCCGCGGTCAGCCCCTGCACCAGGCCTTCATTGCCGAGATAGGAGTAAGGCATGATCGCCTGCGACCCGTGCTTGGCGATGATGTCCTTCCAGCGCGTCACGATCTCGGCGATGGCCTCGTCCCAGGAGATGCGCGCAAACTGGCGCGAGCCCTTCGGGCCTGTTCGGCGCAAGGGATACAGCACGCGGTCGGGATTGTAGTGGTGGTCGTGATAGTCCTTGAGCTTCACGCACAGCGTGCCCCTTGTCATTGGGTGCTCCTTGTTGCCCCGCACCTCGACGAGCTTGCCGTCCTCCACCTCGTAAATCATCGCGCAGGTATCGGGGCAGTCGTGCGGACAGCCGCCAAAGAACGTCTTGCGTGAAGGTAAATCATTCATGGTTGCGCCCTCTCCCATCTCACCCGCCTCGTGTCGCGGCGGCTTTGCGATAGCCTACGGGCGCGTGCGCGGATTGTCACCCGCAAGAAGGGCGTGCAGAGGCTGGTAAACAGCCGCCGGGCACCTCAATACTCAGTCTCCGGCAAGCCTGCTAAGCTGCCACCTCGATTCGCCAACGCCAACCTCCCTCCAATTGCTGCCAAATGAACAAGAAAACCCCATCCAACGACATGCCGGCGCCCAAGGAAGGGCTGTCGCGGGAGGAGGAACGCACAGTTACCAAGCGGCGGAGGCTTAGGTCCGCCGTCGTCTATGAGATCATTCGCGCTGAGGGCGAAGGCGAACTCAGGCGCAGGTTTGGCGCGCTGTGGTGGTCGGGACTCGCCGCCGGCATCTCCATCGGCTTTTCCGTCCTCGCCCAGGCATTCCTCGCAACCTATCTCGTCGACATCCCCGGGACGTCGATCATCCAGTCGCTCGGCTATTCCGTCGGCTTCCTCATCGTCATTCTGTCCCGCCAGCAGCTCTTCACTGAGAACACTTTGACGGCGGTGCTGCCCGTCATGGTGCGCAAGGAATGGCGCTGGCTGTGGGTGCTGCTGCGACTTTGGGGTATCGTACTAGCGGCCAATCTCGTCGGCTGCTTTCTGTTCGCGGCCTTCCTCGCCTTTTCCGGCGCGCTGACGGCGGACGTTGCAACCGCCGTTCGCACCGTCAGCGAGCATCTCTTAGCCAATACGCCAACCGAGATGTTCGTGAAGGGCGTCTTCGCGGGCTGGCTGATCGCCGCGCTGGTCTGGATGCTGCCGTCGGCGGAAGGCACGGAGATTTTCGTGATCACGCTGATCACCTATCTCATTGCCCTTGGCGGCTTCACCCACGTGGTCGCAGGCTCGGTCGAAGCCTTCTATCTGTGGCTCACGGGGGTGGAGACGCTCTTCCGCGTCGTCTTCGTGTTCTTCGTTCCGACCCTCTTGGGCAACCTGGCAGGCGGAACAGTCCTCTTCGCGGTCTTGAGCTACGCTCAGGTGCGCGAGGAAATCGATGAGCGCTGATGTCGGGGAAAGATCAAGCTTAGGTCGCGGCGCTGACCGGCTGTCCCTGGCGCTTGGCAACGGCGCGTTAAGCCATCATTGCTTTAAAGCGCCATGACATCGCTCAACTCGCCCCACCGTGACCCCGAGGCGGAAGTCGCACGACTAAAGCGACGCTTTCGCTCGGTATCGCGTCGCATTGAATGGCGTATCACTTGGCGAGAAATACTGTGGGGGCTGACGGTTTGTGCTGTTGTCGTTCTCGCGGCTGTCGCCGGCACGGCAGTTTTGGGATGCTTCTATAATTAGTTGGGTAAGGACGGGGGACCGTCGCGAAACAACGACCCTCTCAAGGCTGTAACGCTTGGTGCGGACGGAGGGAGTCGAACCCTCACGGGGGTTGCCCCCCTCAGGATTTTAAGTCCTGTGTGTCTACCAGTTCCACCACGTCCGCGATGCGGGGGGACCCGCGTCACCGGAGGGATGCGCCGGAACGCTCCGAAGTGCAAGAGCGCGGGAGGCCTAGCGCTTAGGTTCTGGCTTTGAGGGTTGTTCCTCTTCGGACGGCTCTTCGTCGCCGGCCTCCCCCTCCGTCAATGGCTGGCCGGGCGTTGCGTCCTCGCCCGGAAAGACCGTCTCATCCGCAAGATTTGCGTCCGCCTCGTCCTCCGCTCTCAAGCTATCCTCCGCGGACGTCGCCGCGCTTGCCGCCGCGAGCCTTTCCGACAACGGACCAAGCTCGCGCTGCCGCCGCTGGAATGCCATTTCGCCCTCGCTGACGGCCTTCGCCATGGCCTCTTTCTTGGCTGCCTTGGCGGCGCGGGCGCGGTCTTCGGCGACCTTGTCCTTCGTCACGACGGGCTGGACGGCCACCGGCCACGGCTGAGGATCGTCGCGCGAAGGCTCGGCGCGCGTCGGCCCCTCCTCCACCACAACCGGCTCGATCACGACAGGGTCGGCGGCAGTCAGGATGACCGGCTCGGGCTCCGGCGCATCGTCTCGGCGCACCTTCAGGCTCGCAAGCAGAAGGAGGAACAGCGTGAGGGCGTTGAGAAGATGCCAAGCGAAATGCGTGCCGACCTTCCTCCCGGCAATCACGACGGCGTCGCAGAGCACGAAATCAAGCGATCGCAATGCGATCGACACGGCGAAAATCGCGCCCGCCCAGAGTAGGTAGAGCGCCGCCGAATGCCGCCTCTCGCGCAGGAGCACACCGACCATGAAGAGGGCGAGCATCGCGGGCACGTAACCGAGGCTGCCGTTCAGGCACACATTTGCGTTCGTGACACCGGCGCCGGGAAAGCCGACACCGCCGTTCCAGCATCTGAACTGCATGGTGATGAAGACGATGGCGGTGAACCCAATGATCGTCAGCACCGTCCAGCCCGGCGGCACGCGCAAGAACCGGTTCACCGCAAAGCCAAGATAGACCAGCATGAAAATGCCGATGGGGACGACGTCGGCAAGCCCGCTGAGCCGGTCCGCGAACACGTGGAAGGCCGCACTGCCCAGACCGATCAGGAAGACGAGCGCGATTAGAAGAAAATGGTCTGCGCTTTGCGCGTCCTTCGGCCTGCGCAGCAACAGGAGGAGCGCGACCAAAGCCGCCAGCAGAAAGGCCACATTGGTCGCCGCGTTCAGCGGCTCTGCAAACAGAGCTTCGCTTGTCGCGCGCTCGCAATACCGAAAGACATGCTCGCTCAACGCCGTGACTCCCATCCCGTGGACGTGCGACCTAGGCCATACCGCGCACGCATGATGCCCGCGAAACGTGGCGTGAATCGCACCGGAGGGAAAATCTCAGGGTAGTATCGGGAGCACTCGAAACAGTTCGGGGCCTGAGCAGCTATTCAGGCGTAGCGCCCTCCTCGTCGGGCGCCTCCTGCTCCTCAAGCGGCAAGCCCTCCTCGCCGTCAGGCGCCATCTCGACGTCCGGTTCCACGGTAATGCCGAAGCTCTGGCGGCAGGCGTCCTCGTAATCCTCGTTGGCCATCATGAGATCTTCGAGCGTCGGGAAACTTTCCACATCCTCGTCTCGGATGTCGTCCTTATGCATCTTGCTGAGCATGTCGACATCGGCCTGGGTGGCCTTGTTCTCTTTGAGCTTCCCGCTCACGCACTCGCAAAAGGCCAGCGGTGTGGCCTTCGCCTGGCCATGGAACTCCTCGATGAGATCGGGATCCTGCGTGCATGCCGTCATGAAGCCGTCGAGCTTTACCGACATATCGGCCGCTTGCGCGCCCGCCGTACCGAGCGACAGCGCCGCAGCCGTGATGAGAGCGAGTCTGAACGAGGTCTGCATGGTTTTTTCTTCCTCCCCCAAAAAGCTACCAACCGTGTTTAACGCATTTCGGCAACGGCAAGAAATGACTCGCACTTGGGCAACACTGGGGGTGCGGCCGGCCTTGCCACCAAACGGACGAAATATTATCGCAAAACAGGGCGTTGTCGCGTCAGCTTAAGAAAGCGTCGACAAGGGGCCCGAGCCGGAATAAGGGGCTCGCCAAACGGCCGCCCGCCTAGGGCCTCAGCCCTTTAGCTTGGGCAGCGCCAGCTTGATATGCAGCTCTTTCAGCTGGTTTTCGAAGACCGGCGCTGGCGCCCCCATGAGCAGATCCTCCGCCCGCTGATTCATCGGGAACATCACCACCTCGCGCAAATTCTCGACGCCCGCGAGAAGCATCACGATGCGGTCGATGCCGGGCGCGATGCCGCCATGGGGCGGCGCACCATATTGCAGCGCCCGCAGCATGCCGCCGAACTGGGCCTCGAGCTCATTCTTGCTATAGCCGGCGATCGAGAACGCCTTCTCCATGATCTCCGGCTTGTGATTGCGGATGGCGCCGGACGAAAGCTCGACGCCGTTGCAGACCACGTCATATTGATAGGCGAGGATGTCGAGCGGGTCCTTGGTCTCCAACGCCTGGAGCTCGCCTTGCGGCATCGAGAACGGATTATGCGAGAAGTCGATCCGCCCCTGCTCCTCGTTCCACTCATACATGGGGAAGTCGACGATCCAGCACAGCGCAAATTGATTCTTGTCGATAAGATTGAGCTCGGTTCCGACCTTGGTGCGCGCACGTCCGGCGAAGTCGGCGAATTCCTGCGGGAGTCCGGCGACGAAGAAAACGCCGTCGCCGCCCTGGAGGCCGAGCTGATCGCGGATGGCCTGCGTCCGCACCGGCCCGAGATTATTCGCGATCGGGCCCTTGCCTGGCGGCTCGCCATCGCCGCCAAAGATGATGTAGCCGAGCCCCGGCTGCCCCTCGCTCTGCGCCCAGGAATTCATGCGGTCGCAAAAGGCGCGTGAGCCGCCGGTCGGCGCGGGGATCGCCCAGATGCGGGTATTCACATCCATCTCGATCATGCCCGCGAAGATCTTGAAACCTGAACCGCGGAAATGCTCGGTCGCGTCCTGCATCTCAATCGGATTGCGCAGATCCGGCTTGTCGGTGCCGTATTTCCGCATCGCCTCCGCGTAGGGGATGCGCGGAAACTTCTGCGTCACCGACTTGCCGTCGCCGAACTCCTCGAAGACGCCACGCAAAATCGGCTCAATCGCGTTGAACACGTCATCCTGCGTGACGAAGCTCATCTCCAGATCGAGCTGATAGAACTCGCCGGGCGAGCGGTCGGCCCGGGCGTCCTCGTCACGGAAACAGGGCGCGATCTGAAAGTAGCGGTCGAAGCTCGCGATCATGATCAGCTGCTTGAACTGCTGCGGTGCCTGCGGCAGGGCGTAGAACTTGCCCGGATGTACTCGCGACGGGACGAGGTAGTCGCGCGCGCCTTCCGGCGACGAGGCGGTGAGAATGGGCGTCTGAAACTCAAAGAACCCCGCCTCGCGCATGCGGCGGCGCAGCGACCAGATGATCGCCTGCCGCTTCATGATGTTCTTATGCAGCGTGTCGCGGCGAAGATCGAGGAAGCGATATTTGAGCCGCGTGTCTTCGGGGTAGTCGGGCTCGCCGAATACCGGCAGCGGCAGCTCGCGCGCCTCCGACAGCACCTCGATGCCGGAAACCGCGACCTCGACATCCCCCGTCGGCAGGTTGGGGTTGATGGTTTCCCCGACCCGCGCCACGACCTCGCCGTCGACGCGGATCACCGATTCCGGCTTGAGTTTCTCGGCAGCGGCGAAAGCCGTCGAGTTCGGGTCGATCACGCATTGGGTAAGGCCGTAATGATCGCGCAAATCGATGAAAAGGAGGCCGCCGTGGTCGCGCACGCGGTGCACCCAGCCCGACAGGCGGACCGTCTTGCCGACGTCGGATTTGCGAAGCTCGCCGCAATTATGGGTGCGATAGGCGTGCATGTTTCAGGTGATTTCGGCTTGGGAAGCAAGGCTTCTCGGTGGCCGGGTTAAGCGCATGGGAGCCCGGTTTTGTCAAGGCGACCGTCTGTCTGAAGGCTAACCGCGGAACGATCAAAGCAAGCATGGGTTTAATTCCCAAGGAGAAACGCCATGAACCGGATTGTCCGCGTCTCGCTTGTTGCTCTCAGCCTCTGTCTTGCCAGCTCCATGGCCTACGCTGTCGAGCAGGTCGCGCCGCAGGGCGAAGACCCGCCCGGCGCGGACCAGGGCCACGTGCCCCCCGGCAGCGCGCCTAACCCGAGCCTGACCGACACGCTCAAGCCCAATGCAGGGGTGATCACGCCACCGGAAACGGGCGACAGGGAGATCCACATCGACGTGCCAAACCCCGAGGCTGGCACCGATGAAGAAGTGATCAAGCCGAAGGACCTGCCATCGGCCATGCCGGAGACGGCGCCCAAATAACCGAGCGGTGGCACCGAGAGTGGTAACGCACGGCCGCGCGCATTGGCGCTCTTGGCCGAGGCCGCGGCCATGGTCTATACCCCGCTTCCATGGATCTTATCACGCGGGATGAAGAGCTCGCTGCGGTATGCGCCCGGCTGAGCGAGGCCCCCTTTATCGCCATTGATACGGAGTTTATGCGCGAGCAGACCTTCTGGCCGAAGCTCTGCCTGATTCAGCTCGCCGCCGACGGCATCGAAGCCCTGATCGATAGTCAGGCGCCGGGTCTCGATCTCCAGCCCTTCTTCGATCTGATGGTCAACGAGAAGGTCCTCAAGGTCTTCCACTCGGGCAGGCAGGACATCGAGATCGTGCATCACTTGGCCCGCGTCATTCCGCGTCCGATCTTCGATACGCAGGTGGCCGCCATGGTGTGCGGCTTCGGCGAGGCTGTCAGCTATTCAATGCTGGTGAAGCGCCTGCTCGGCCGCAACCTCGACAAGACCTCGCGCTTCACCGACTGGAGCCGGCGCCCGCTGTCGGAACGCCAGTTGACCTACGCGCTCGGCGATGTTCTGTTCTTGCGCGACCTGTACCCGAAGCTTAAGGCGCAGCTCGACCAGTCCGGCCGCGAGAGCTGGCTCGACGAGGAAATGGCGGTCCTCACAGATCCCGCCACCTATCAGCTGCATCCCGAGCAAGCCTGGAAGCGCCTCAAGATGCGCATCAAGACGCCGAAGGCGCTCGCCGTGCTCATGGAGCTTGCCGCCTGGCGCGAGCGCGAGGCGCAATCCCAAGATGTACCGCGCGCCCGCGTGTTGAAGGACGAGGCGCTTTACGACATCGCCAATCAGGCGCCGCGCACCGCCGATGATTTAGGCTCGCTGCGGACTCTGCATAACGGCTTTGCCCGCTCGCAACGCGGCCGCGCCGTGCTCGAAGCGGTATCGCGCGGTCTGGAGCGCGATCCGAAATCCATTCCCCCGATCGAGCGCGGCGAGCCGATGCCGCCGGAGGCGGCCGCCGTTGTCGATCTCCTGCGCGTTTTGTTGAAGGCAACCGCCGGCCGCCACGGCGTTGCGCCGAAACTGATCGCAACCAGCGACGAGCTGGAGCAGATCGCCCGCGACGACGATGCCGACGCGGCGGTTCTGCGCGGCTGGCGCGGAAAGCTGTTCGGCGAGGATGCGCTCGCGCTGAAACGCGGCGAGCTTGCCCTTGCCATCAAGGATGGCGAGGTCGCCGTGCTGCCGGCCGATAGACCGGGCGATCAGAGTTAGCGGCTAGAGGTCGATCTTGCTGCGCGTCGCGATGCGCACGCGGACCGTGCTACGCACATCCTCCGGAAGCTCGTCCAACGCCTTCAGCAAACCCATGAGCTGCGACCGCAGGCCGTGGATCTGATCGATGAGATTGAGCAGCACCGGCACATCCTCCTCGTCGAAGCCGAGCTCGTCCTCGAGATTGCAGATCAGTGCGGCGCGGGCGAGATCGGCCTCTGAGAAACCTTGCGCGCTCTTGTCGTCGACGGGCCGGATCCAGCCCTGCTGGACCCACACCCGCAGCCGCGTCACGGTGAGATGCTCGACCCGCGCCAACAGGTCCTGTTCGCTCAGCATCACGCCTGCTCCTTGAGCTTGCGCCGCGGATCGTAGCGATGCTTGTCGCGCCACGTCTCCGCAAAGTCTTTCAACTCCTCATCGACGCGCTCGGGCATCATGACGGAGAGCCTGACGAGCTGATCGCCGCTTTTACCCTTCGCCTTCACCCCGCGGCCCTTCAGCCGCAGCGTCTGACCCGTGTTGGAGCCCGGGGGCACGGTGGCGAACACCCGACCGCTGATCGTCGGCACCTCGACCTTGCCGCCGAGAACGGCCTCGTCGAATGTGATCGGAAGCTCGATGAGGATATCGTCGCCGTCGCGCGTGAACACGGGATGCGGTCGGACGCTGATCTCGACAAGCGCGTCGCCCGCCTCGCCGCCACCCATGCCCGGCAAGCCCTTGCCCTTGAGCCGCAGCACCTGGCCCTCGGTGGCGCCCGCCGGAAGGCTGACGTCGAGCGTGCCGCCGTCGGGGAGCGTGATGCGTTTCTTGGCGCCCTGCACCGCTTCGAGGAAATCGATCTCCAGGCGGTATTGCGCGTCGGAACCTCGCATCGAATAGCGTTGACCGCCCCCGCCCCCGCCCCCGCCACGGGCGCGGCCCCCTCGCCCAAACAGATCGCCAAAGAGATCGCTGAACTCGCCCATGTCCTCGAAGCCCGCGCTGGAACGGTAGCGCGCGCCGTCCTCGCCGCCGGCATATTCGCGGTAATAGCGCTGCTGCGGCTTCTCCTGGCCCGTGGCGTCGATCTCGCCGCGATCGTAGCGTCCGCGCTTGTCGGCATCGTTCAGGATCGAATAGGCCGCGGAGATTTCCTTGAATTTTTCTTCCGCCGTCTTGTCACCCGGATTGAGGTCCGGATGCAGCTTCTTGGCGAGCTTGCGATAAGCCTTTGTGATGTCCGCGGCGCTCGCCGTGCGGGCGACACCAAGGGTGGAGTAGAGATCCTCTGCCATCGCCTATTCTTGCGCTGAAAAGCCTTGCAGTTGGGTTGCGGTGCGGGGGGACGCTAGCGGCGTTCCCGGCCGGGCACAATGATTAGCAACACGCGGGGTCGTATCCAAGAAGGCATCCCGCGGCTGATCAACGTGCTGTGATCCTGAAGGAAATGGCCTCGCCAATCCTTTACGCGAGCCGCGTCACTGACCATATTCAGATCCAAAGCAAATTTCGCCAGGGAACGAAACAAAACGATGAAATATCTGACCCGCATCGCGACAGGACCATTCGCGCTTGCTGCCACCATGCTGCTCGCCGCCTCTCCGCTCCTCGCGCTTGAGCCGCATATGCGCGACCGGCCCAATGCAAACGATGTCGGCATCTGGAAATCTTACGCGGCTCACGGCTTGAAGGGCGAGTTGAACAATTACGATCCGATCGGGCTCATCGCCGGCGCCCTCATCCACGCCGATTGCTCGATCAACTGGGTCGATCCGGACAACGGTAAGATCTATTGTTTCGCCAGCGGCACGTCGCTTAACTATTTCCAGGATTGGCCCAAGACTTATAGCCGCCGCGCAGGCGAGGCCCTGGAGAAAATGAAAAAAGAGCATCCCGACTCATAAGCGGCGTCTCGACGGCGGACTCAGCCGGCGGCCAACTGATAGGCCGAGCCAACTTGAACCACGCCCTCGCGGTCGAGCAGTCCAGCTAGTTCCTTGAAGCGACGCTCCACACGCTCGCCCTCGAGCTTCGCGTAGGGTTCAGGCAGCGTCCAGATCAGGCGGTTGCCCTCATGCGTCACCGGCGTGTTGGGGAGAACACCGGGCAGCGCGCCTGAGACCATGTAAGCGGCCCTGAGCGCTGCGCCGACGATGCGGGCGCGTTTCACCGTCTCCTTGTCGACAAGCTCCATCAGCTTTTGGCTGAACTCGTCCTTGATGACGCCCGCGTTGCGATAATAGACGGTGAGCGCGAGAAACGCCCGGCCCGGGTGATCGACACCGACAAAGTTGCCGTGGGCGACGAGATTGAGGCTCTGCGCGCCGCGATAGTCGGGATGCGCGGCCCAGCTGATATCCGACACGAGACAGGCGGCATGCCGCAGCCGCTTCTGCTCCGGCGTCTCCTTAGGTCCTGAGCCGCGGAACAGCGCATCGGTCCAGAAACAAAGTTCGAAGGCATTGTCGAGAGAGCGGGAGCGCCGGCGCGCGAGGTCCGAGCACGCCGCGATCAGCGGATCCTTGCTGCGCTCCTCCTCGCCCAGCATGCTGTAAAGCAGGCCTTCGCGAATTCCGAGCACCGAGACGACCACCGCCCGCGGCTTCACCAGCCGCAGCAGACGTTCGAGCACGAGGGCGCCGTAAGGAACGGTCTCGCGGCGCGCGCTGGAAATGTCGCGGATGCCGGCGAGCGAGCTTTGCGATTGCTGATCGAGCAATGCCGCGAATTTGAGCGCTTCGGCGGCTTCGATGCGATAATTGTGCATGACGCTCAAGGGATAGTTGGTCTGGGTCATGTGCAGGCGCGCAAGCGCGCGCCAGGTCCCGCCGATCGTATAGAAGTCGCGGCCCTCGCCTTTGGAGAGCCAATCTATCTTAGCGAGCTCCGCCTCGACGATCTCGCGCGCCTTCTTCAGATTACCGCCGGACGCATCCATCAGCCGCAAACCGCCCAGGGGCAGCGTTGCCGCTTGCGCGATCGCACCGTCGCGCACGTCGATCAGCTCCAGGCTGCCGCCGCCAAGATCGCCCCCCAGTCCATCGGCGCGGTAGATGCCGGAGACAACGCCAAGAGCGGCGAGCTCGGCTTCCTCGGTACCGGTGAGCACCCTGATGGGCTGCTGCAAAACGCGCTCGGCCTGCTCGATGAACTCCGCGCCGTTCTCGGCCTCGCGCGCGGCTGCCGTCGCGATCACCTCGATGCGCAGGACTTCCATCTGCTCGGCCAGCGCGCGAAAGCGACGCAGCTCCCGCAGCGCACGGCGCATGCCGTCCGCGGAAAGCCTGCCCGTCGTAGCGATCGTACGGCCGAGCCCGCACAGCACCTTCTCGTTGAAGAGCGGCGTCGGGGCACGGGTCGCGCCCTCATAGACCACGAGCCGAACCGAGTTCGATCCGATGTCGATGACAGCGACCGGCTTGAGGTCGGTTCTACGCGTCATGGTCCCGCGTCGTTGCTTAGTTCGACTCGACGATACGCGTGAAGCTCGGCGGCATGTTCTCGGTGAGCGACGTGCCGCGTCCAGACAGGCTCGGATTAGTCATAAAATAATCCTGGGCACTGAACGCTTCTTTGTCGCCCGGGCGCAGCCGTTCCGAGCTTCCATCCGGCCGCACGCGCCAGCTCTGCAGATTATCCTTTAAATTCGCAACCATGATCTGATCGAGAATCTGCTCATGCACCGTCGCATTCGTGATCGGCGCCATCGCCTCGACGCGGCGATCCAGATTGCGCGGCATCATATCGGCCGAGCTGATATAGACAACCCCCTTGCGATGCGGCAGGCCGTGCCCCGCGCCAAAGCAATAGATGCGCGAATGTTCCAGGAAGCGGCCGACAATGCTCTTCACATGGATGTTCTCGGAGAGATGCGGCACGCCCGGGCGCAGGCAGCAGATACCGCGCACGACGAGGTCGATCTCGACGCCCGCCTGACTTGCCTCGTAGAGCGCGTCGATGATTTCCATGTCGACCAGCGCGTTCATCTTCATCCAGATCGCGGCCGAGCGCCCCGCCTTGGCGTGATACATTTCCTCACGGATGTGATCGAGAATGCGCGCCCTGATCCCGTGCGGCGACACCGCCATCACTTCCAGCTCCGCCGGCTCGGCGTAACCGGTGACGAAGTTGAAAACGCGCGAGACATCGTGGCCGATGGTGCGGTCGGCGGTGAAATAGGACAGATCGGTATAGATCTTGGCGGTGACCGGATGATAGTTGCCGGTCCCTACGTGACAATAGGTGACGAGGTCACCCCGCTCGCGGCGCACGATCAGGCTCAGTTTCGCATGGGTCTTGAGCTCGAGGAATCCGTACACGACCTGCACGCCAGCACTTTCCAGATCGCGCGCCCATTTGATGTTCGCCTCCTCGTCGAAGCGCGCCTTGAGCTCCACCACGGCGGTCACGGACTTGCCCGCCTCGACGGCCTCTTTCAGCGCCTCGATGATCGGCGAGGTCTTGCTCGTGCGGTAGAGCGTCCACTTGATCGCCACGACATCGGGATCGGCCGTCGCCTGCTTCAGGAATTGCAGCACGACGTCGAAGGATTCGTAGGGGTGGTGAACGAGGATGTCCTTGGCGCGGATCGCGGCGAAGCAATCGCCCTGATGCTCACGGATGCGTTCGGGGAAGCGGCTGACATAAGGCTGGAACTTCAGGTCCGCCCGGTCCGACACGATCAGCTGACTGACGTCGGGCAGTCCGATCAGGCCTTTTTGCACGAAGCTCTCGCGGTCAGTGACCTTCAGCTCCTGCATCACGAAGCGCTGGAGCCGCGGCGGCATGCTCGATTCGATCTCGAGCCGGATGACCGAGCCGCGGCGCCTGCGCTTGAGGGCCGATTCGAACAGGCGCACGAGATCTTCGGCCTCTTCCTGAACTTCGAGGTCGCTGTCGCGCAGCACGCGGAAGGCGCCCTGGCTCCTGACCCGGTAACCGGGAAAGAGCCGCGACACGAAAATGCCGACCACCGTTTCCAGTCTGATGAAACGAATATCGCTTCGATCGTCGCCGTCATGCGGCAGACGGATGAAGCGCGTAAGCTGCGGCGGGATCGGCATCAGAGCGTGCATCGTGCGCAATGAGCCCTCGCGCACGAGTTCAAGCCCAAGGGTGAAGCCGAAATTGGGGATGAACGGGAAAGGATGCGCGGGATCGACCGCGATCGGCGTCAGCACCGGGAAGATGTGGCCGAGAAAATACTCCTCGAGCCATGTGCGCTCTCTGTCGGTCAGCGCATCGGCATCGAGCAGATGGATGCCGGCCTCACCCAGCAAATTCTTCAGCGTCACCCAGCATTCCTGCTGCTCGGCCGTGAGTTCCGCCACCGAGCGGTTAATGCGGTCGAGCTGCTCGGTGGGTGTCAGTCCGTCCTGGCTCGGGGTCTCGATGCCGGCGACCACCTGGCCGCGCAGACCCGCCACGCGCACCATGTAGAATTCATCGAGGTTCGAGGCCGAGATAGAGAGGAAACGCAGCCGCTCCAGGAGCGGATGGCGCTCGTTCTCGGCCTCTTCCAGGACCCGGCGGTTAAACTGAAGCCAGGACAGCTCGCGGTTGAAAAACCGGCTTGCTCCGAAGGCGGCGACCTCCGGGCTCGGACCTGAGCTCTCAATCTTTTCTTGTAAGCTCAATGAAAACCTCGGGACTCTGGAATATGAGCATGCGTCGGAGCCGCTCGCGACCTGCAAATCTACCCTGCAAACTGTATCACTACCGTTACGCTTCGCGCCAATGGGCCAGCCGATTTAATCCCGCCCCGGGACCCCGACAGCTCCAAGCGCCTCGGCGACCACCTGCCGGGTGATCTTGCGCCCAGTAGCGAGCGCGTGGCGGTCCACGGCATCGACCGCGACGGATGCAGCCTCGAGCGAGCGTTCGATGTGCAGCGCGAGAAAATCGAGCACCTTCGGATCGATCGGAAGCTGACGATCGGAGAAATGCTTTAGCATCACCGTCTTCAGCAGCGCGTCATCGGCAACCCCGATGTCGACCGCGGGCAGCGCATTCAAGCGGGACAAGAGATCTGGGAGCGCGCAGCCCCAGCGGCTCGACGCCGCGCGCGCGGTGATGAGCACGAACAGCCGCTTCTCGCGCGCCAGGTTGATGAGATGGAACAGCGCCTTCTCGTCATAGGCGGCACGGTCGGCATCCTCGACCACCAGCGCGCTGCCCTCGGCTAAGGCGTCGATCGCGCCGATGTCGAGGCTTTCGCTCTCGACCGAACGCGCGCCCGACAGGGCCTGCCAGACGCGGGCAAGATGCGTCTTGCCGCTTGATGCAGGTCCGATCAGCAGCTGCACCGGATCGCTCCAGTCCGGCCAGGAATCGATCAGCCGGACGGCCGCGAGATTGCAATCGCTGACAAGGAAGTCTTCCGCGCCGTGCGCGGCGCGATGCGGCAGATCCAGCGTGAGCTGCTCAAGTGTCACGAAGCCCTGACCCGCGAGCGCTGCGATGCTCTGAGCTTGACCGGTTTCGCGGCCGGCTGCGACGCGGATGGCACGGCCTCGGCGCCGGCCATATGCCACAGCCAACCCCAGAAATACGCCGCCGCGGAAAGAATGGTCAGGGTGCCCGTCACCCAGACCAAGAGCCACACAATCTCCCCCAGTCCGAGCCCGAGGCCAAGCTCCGCAAGCACGAGGCCGGCGAGAATGATCTGCGAGAAGGTGTTGACCTTGCTGATGAGGAGCGGCTGCATGGCGATCGGCCGCGACATCATCCAAGACAGCAACACGGCGCCGACGATGAGGATGTCGCGGCTGACCACCGCGATCACGAGCCACAGCGGCAAATGTCCCGCGAAGCCCAAGGTGACATAGATGCTGACCAGCAGCGCCTTGTCCGCGATCGGATCGAGATAGGCGCCGAGCTCGGTGTGCCAGTTGAAGCGCTTGGCGAGGAACCCGTCGAGCGCGTCGGAGACGCCAGCAAGCAGGAAGATTAGGAAAGCAGCCAGCATCTCGTGGCTGATAATCAGCCACACCAACAGCGGCACGAGCACGATGCGCCCGAGCGTGAGGCTGTTGGGGACATTCACGCGCGCTCCTCCGCCTGATCGCCCGGCGTTGGACCGCCAGCTTGGGTTTGTCTGTTTAAATAGCAGATTCCAGGGGTCACGGGTGAAGTCTCGACCTTAGCGCGAACGCAACACGAACGTGCCGTCGCGATCGTCCATGAAAAACCCGCTGCCGCCAAGCTCCCTTTGCAGGCGGCCAAGCGAGCCGGCGTAGTCGAAGGTAATCGAGGCCGTCCGCGCCGAGAGCGAATTGACCTCCAATGCCTCGAGCCCCGGAACATTCATGAGCCTCGCGCGGATGTCTTGCCAATCCTTCAGCCCTGAAAATTCCACCAGCGCCACAACGTTGCGCGGCACCTCTCCGGGCGCTGCAGGGCTTGCTTGCGGGGCGGGCCCCTCTTCCTGACGGACCTCCGTCGGTGCGGCCACGTCCGATTGCATCACCTTCCATCGGTTCTCAAGGACGCCAAAGGCGATCTCCGCCGCCTCGCGCGCAACGGCTTTGGGGCTCTGCCCTTGCATTGTCTGCGCGCGGCTGAAATTGAGTTCGCCGACGCTGTCGGTGCCCACCAGCCGCGTCACGAACTTGCCGTCGGCGACCTGACCCGCGGCGATCACGAACGGCCCATCCCCGTACTGGCTTTGCAGCGAAGCGAGAGCGCTCTTGTCGCCGGCCAGGACGGCGTTCGCGTTTTGCACGGTGAAATCCGGACGCGGGTTGACGATGGTCGCAGGCGTCATGCTGTGGGACAGATCGAGATCCGCCCAGGCCTCGCGCCAGCCTTCCGCGCCGCTACTCGTAACGCTGTCCTTTCCGATGACGATCGGCAGCAGGCTGATGGAGGGCGCCCGCGCCTCGCTGAAGCCGACGCCATAGCTTTGCAACAGTTGCGTCACGCCCTGGCTGCTGAAGCTGACATCGAGCGAGGCGATGTAGCGCGTGGTGGAATATTGCTCGCTGCGAATGGAGACGCCCGTCACCAGCGCCGACACGTTATCCTTCGCGAGCACAGGCAACTGCGCGTAGGCGCTCAATGGCACGAGGCGCTTCAGCACCACGCGCAGCGCGCGCTCTTCCGCTTCGGCCATGCCCTTCTCTTTTGCGGCGACCGCATCCTTGGCCGTCGTGTCGATCGAGACCTTTGCGACGTCGAACAGGCTCTCCGCGGCGTGCGCGCTCCCCGCGAGGGACGGAACGGCAAGGACCGCAAATACGAGGAGGGTGAAACCGCGTCCCCACTCCCGCGCCTGGGACGCGGCCAACGACGCAATACGAGCAAACCTCATGCTTCCGCGTCCAAATCAAATACCTCTCGTCTGAAGAAGATCACCGTAACAGGCTGAATATGGCGCCTGCACGACCGGCCTTCAGCCTTGACGGGGGCGATTGTTATGCCAAAACGCCTGTACTTCCAGCCTGAGGGCGAGCATTGCCCGCAAAATCCAAAGAACAAGCCGCAGTGACCTATCGCGACGCCGGCGTCGATATCGATGCTGGCAGCGCCCTGGTCGATGCGATCCGCCCGCTCTCCAAGAAGACCCTGCGCAGCGGCGTTCTGGGCGGCATAGGCGGTTTTGGCGGCCTGTTCGACCTCAAGGCCTGCGGCTTTATCGACCCCATCCTGGTCGCTGCGACCGACGGCGTCGGCACCAAGCTTAAGCTCGCCATCGAGACCGGCGAGCACAGGGGCATCGGCATCGACCTCGTCGCCATGAACGTGAACGATATCGTGGTGCAAGGTGCAGAGCCGCTGTTCTTCCTCGACTACTTTGCGTGCGGCAAGCTCGACATTACCGTCGCCGCGACGGTGATCGGCAGCATTGCCGAAGGCTGCAAAGAAGCGGGCTGCGCACTGATTGGCGGCGAGACCGCCGAGATGCCCGGCCTCTATGGCGAAGGCGAGTATGATCTCGCAGGCTTTGCCGTCGGCGGTGCGGAGCGGTCCCAACTCCTGCCCCGAAAAGACATCGCCGAAGGCGACGTGATCCTCGCTTTGCCCTCGTCCGGTGTCCACGCCAACGGTTTCTCCTTGGTGCGCCGCGTCGTGACGCAGTCCGGCCTGCGCTGGGACGACCCCGCGCCCTTCGCGCCCGGCCAGCCCCTCGGCGAGGCTTTGCTCACCCCGACGCGCATCTATGTCCGCCAGATCCTTGAAACGATTCGTGTAACTGGGGCCGTCAAAGCGCTCGCCCACATCACCGGCGGCGGTCTGACCGATAACATTCCGCGCGTGCTCCCGGCCGAGCTTGCCGCAGAGATCGATCTTGGCGCGTTCGCGCTGCCGCCGGTCTTCGCCTGGCTGCAAGAGGAAGCAAACCTCGATCCAAAAGAGATGTTGCGAACGTTCAACTGCGGCATCGGCATGATCGTCGTCGTCACGTCCGGAGACGCGAAGCGCGTGCGGCAACATCTCGGCGAGGAAGCGCTCCTCATCGGGGCGATGGTCTCCCGCGGGAGAGGCGACGCCATTCGCTACAGAGGCGAGCTGGCTTGGAGCGCGTCGTGACGAAGAAGCGGGTCGGCGTCCTCATTTCCGGCCGCGGCTCCAATCTTCAAGCATTGATCGACGCCTGCGGCGCCCCCGACTTCCCGGCGAAGATCGTCCTCGTCGTGTCCAATGTGCCCGAGGCCCAAGGTTTGGTCCGCGCCGAACTCGCCGGTATCCCCACGGCCGCCATCAATCACAAGGATTATCCTTCGCGTGAAGCCTTCGCTGCGGCGCTCGATCAAGCCTTGCACTCCGAGGAGGTCGAGCTCCTCTGCAATGCCGGGTTCTTGCGGCTGCACACCGAGGGCTTTGTCACGAACTGGCTCAACCGCCATCTCAACATTCACCCCTCGCTGCTGCCCGCCTTTAAGGGCCTCGACACTCATAGAAGGGTTTTGGAGGCCGGGGTTACGATCACCGGTTGCTCCGTGCATTTCGTTCGTTGCGAAATGGATTCCGGCCCAATCGTGGCCCAGGCGGCGGTTGCCGTTCAGCCAGGCGATTCGGAAGAATCCTTAAGCGCCCGCGTGCTACAGGCCGAACATCATCTCTACCCGCATGCCCTTAAGCTGGTTGCCGGGGGAATCCTCCGTGTGCAGGGCGAATCTGTGGTTGGAAGGACACATCCCCAGGCCCAACCCCCGCTTTTCTCGCCGCCGCTGGACTGACCCTTTGATTGAAAACTGTTAACGCCCGCAAGCTCAGCCACTGGACGAGACGGCATGTCGCACCACAAGATACAGGCGTGCCGAATATGGACAATGCAGCTGGCCAGGTGCTACAGACTGGCTTAATTCGAAACGATCTTCCGCCCGGGTGCCGCGCATCGGACCCTGCCAGCGCGGAATCCGCTCCCACGGCTTGGCGGACGGCCGCGGGGTCACCACCCGACGGTGCTGCCACAGACCCGGGACCCAGAGGGAAGGCGTAGATGGCCGACATGACTGTCGCCTATTCTCCATCACACGGACTAGGCGAAGAACAAAGCGTTTGGTTCAAGCTCACGCCGCTCCTGAACCAGGAGAACCCCATGCAGGTTCTCATGGCGTTGAGCGACAAGTATGGTGGTGTGATCCCCATCAATCTCAGGAACCAGCGCATCGTCCTGTTGAGCGAGCCTGCCCATGCGCAGCGCGTGCTGGTGGACAACGCCGACAACTACACAAAATATTTCGACGGTCTCCGCCCGATCTTCGGCCGAAGCATGATCACCATAGATGGCGCGCTGTGGCAGAAGATTCGCTCGCCGCAGCAGGCTGCCTTTCATCCCAACATGTTCGAGGAGTACTTCCCCTATCTCATGTCCGCCATCGATTCCAAGATGGCGCGCTGGGGCAAGTTCGCTTCAACCGGCGAGACGATCGAGATGGTCGAAGAGACCTGGACGCTCGCCGCCGAGATGGTGTGCAAGGCGCTGTTCGATCGGGAAATGCCGTTCAACCCGCATTTCATCTTCAAGCAGGTCAAGACCTACACGAACGTCATGAACCACAAGTCGATCCGCCTAAAGAACGTGCGCGGCGAGCTGATCGAGATGACGGGCGAAGACGCCTCCAAGGCGATGGAAGTGTGGGGCTCAATTCCCGATATGGTCATTGGCGCCAACGTCATTGACCATCGCGAGCGTACCTTGCTCAAGATGCTCGAGAATGCCGAGGCCGATCCGAACTTCCCGGAATTCGATCGCCAGCAGGTGATCGATGAGATGAAGCAATATCTCTGGGCGGGCACCGAGACCACGGCGCTCACGCTCGCCTGGTCGCTCTATCTCTTGTCGCAGCATCCTGAAGCGATGGAGCGCATCAGAGCAGAGGCGCGTAGCGTCTGCGGCGATCGCAACCCCGAATGGCAGGAGGTGCAGCAGCTCTCCTACACCCGCATGGTGATTCAGGAGACCATGCGTCTGTTCCCGCCGATTTGGGCGCTGATCCGCATCGCCGCTGACGACGACGAGATCGAAGGCCGCAAGATCAAGGCCGGCGACAAGGTGGTGATCCTCACTTACATCGCCCATCACAGCCCCAAATATTGGGATGATCCGGAGAAGTTCGATCCCGAGCGCTTCGCTCCGGAACGCGCCAAGAAGCGCGTTAAGTACAGCTATCTGCCCTTTGCCGCGGGCAAACGCTCCTGCATCGGCGGCGCGCTGTCGCAGATTGAGAACACGTTGGCGTTGGTGCAATTGCTGCGCCGCTTCACCCCGGAATATGTCGGGCCGGTGCCGGCGAAAATCCACGCCACCGTCACGCTCTCGCCCAAGGGCGGGCTGCCGTTCCGCATCCGCGCGCTCAGCTAACTCCCGGCCGCAACCCTTACGCCCACGCGTTCGGCGCCCAGCACGCTATGGATCTGCGCGACCACGGCAGCGCCCTCGCCGACCGCCGCCGCCACGCGCTTTGTCGAACCCGCACGCACATCGCCAATGGCGAAAACCCCGGGGTGGCTCGTTTCAAGCGGCAATGCGGGACGCCCTTCGGCATTTGTCGCGCCGCACGTTCCGCCCGTGACGACGAAACCCTTCGCATCCACATCCACGCAATGTTCGAGCCAGGACGCATTTGGGTTGGCACCGATAAATAAAAACAGATGACGCAAGGGCATCGTGCAGGTCTCGCCGCTTGCGCGATTGCGGAATGTCGCCGAGGTCAGCCCCCGGGCCTCGTCGCCCGCGAGCGAAACGATCTCAGTGCCGGTATGGATCTCGACATTGGGAAACGCCGCGATCCGGTCGATGAGATATTTCGACATCGACGCTTCCAAGCCGGGCCCCCGCACCACGAGATGCAAACGCTTCACCTTGGGCGCAAGGTAGACGACAGCCTGGCCTGCGGAGTTGCCGCCGCCCACGAGCGCGATCTCCTGGCCTTCGCAGAGCTTGGCTTCGACCGGGGAGGCCCAATATGAAACCCCGCCCCCCTCCAAAGCCAAAAG
>NZ_JBPCOU010000065.1:0-32556 GCF_050999895.1 Methyloceanibacter sp.
AAAGTGGCTTCAAAGACCTCCAGCAAAAAGCACGTTGCGAGCCATCAGCGTTCGCGTGGAAAGGCGTCACTCGCATCCAAGTCGAGCAGCGGCAAGAAACACGTGGCGTCCAAGTCGCGCACCGGGAAGAACCTGGATTCCAAGTCCAGCAGCGCCAAGAAGCACGTGTATGTTTCGTCCAAGGAGACCCGTTCACGCTCCGCGGTTGCCGGCCGCAAATCCAAGGCCACCGGCAAGGGGCTCTTTGCGTCGACGTGGAATCCGAACAAGCTCACAAAGACCCGGGCGCAACGCCGCCAGAGCTAGGCTTGCGGATTGTCTGGAAAATAGGGTTCCACGGCCATCGCCTTAAGTGGCACAGGTCAGCTCTAGGAAGCGAGTCGAGCTTCCCACCCCTCCGAGACGAAACGCCGGGCCCCTCGCCCGGCGTTTTTCGTGGCCCGATCCCCGCGCCATCTCTCCTTACCGTCAAGGCGACAGAAATGCGACGCACGAAAAGCCCATTGCGTTGCAGGAAAAGCACAGCCAGGCACGGTCAAAGATAGCATAGTCGGCGGAGACGCTTGGCTGGGACTCATCCTCCTCGCGGGCGTGCTGCTGAATGCAACCTTGCGAAGGCGTGCTAACGCACTCATTTAACTCGCTGACGCGTAGACTGAGTGATTCGGAACTGGACTTCCTCCAAGCGAGTTAGCAGGCCATGATCGACGCAACCGCATTCCGCAAGTTCCTCGCCACCGCCTCCATTGCAGCTCTCGCTGCGACGCTTTGGCCAGGGCCTCAGGCCGACGCACAGCAGCGGCCGCGCGCCAACGCACAAACGGCGCCCGAAGTCGTATACGGCGGCAACCGCGGCGTGGGCGGTCATTCCGCGACCTTGAGCGATGTGTGGGGACCGGCGAAAATGCCGCCGGCACCGAAGGATTTCGGTCCGCATTTCGATTTCCAGCCCGACAATCTCAACAGCGGCCTCTCCCACTCCCCCTACCCGTCGGACTAACCACTCACGGCTCCTCTGGCCGGTCCGCAGATCGGGTCTTGCTCTTGGCTGGCCCGCGACTTTAGAGTGAGTCGTTTGGCAGACTGCGAAGCCGGGCGGAGACTGGTGCGCATGCTCCCGGAGAGCGGCATAGTTTCTTTCCCTGATAGGTTAGCTTGCCATTTCATTCGCTCGAACTTCGGAGCGGACTGTCTGGAAAGGGGGAAAGGAGTTACCTATGCGTCAGACCGGTACGGTCAAATTTTTCAATCACAGTAGAGGCTTCGGCTTCATCACTCCGGACGACGGCGGCAAGGACGTGTTCCTGCACATTTCAGCCTTGCAGCGCGCGGGTCTTCCGGCAGTCGATGAAAGCGCTCGCATTACTTTCGAAACCGAGCCCGATCGCAGTGGCAAAGGCCCACAGGCAACCAACGTGCAGCTCGGCGATTAATTCTTCAAAACACGAACGACCTTGGCCGGTAACGGTCTAGACCGCCGCTGTTCAAAGCGGTAAGGCGGTCTTTCCTTTCTCGCGTGGGGCGTAATGACCGGCACGATCGAAGCGGCGGGTCCAGATATTGCGGGCGTCCTCAATCGCCTCGCAGACGCGAAGCCTGCAGCCCTCGACCGTCTCTTCCAGCTCCTTTCCATTCCCAGCATCTCGACCGACCCCGCTTATCACGACGCGTGTGTGCAAGCTGCGCATTGGTGCGCAGAAGCGCTTCGCGACATCGGCTTCGAGGCGAGGGTCGAGGCAACGCAAGGCAAGCCCATGGTGGTCGGACACTGGCGCTCTTCGCACGGCAGCGCCTCGCCGATGCATGTTCTCTTCTACGGACATTACGACGTACAGCCGCCCGACCCGCTCGAGGAATGGGACGCTCCCCCTTTCGCACCGCGTCTCGACGAAGATCCGCGTCATGGCACCGTCATCGTTGCGCGCGGCGCGTCGGACGACAAAGGTCAGTTGATGACCTTCATCGAGGCCTGCCGCGGCTGGCTCGACGTTGCGGTGACGGTTCTGATCGAGGGCGAGGAAGAGTCCGGAAGCCCCAGTCTCGCGCCCTTTCTCTCCGTTCGCGGCGAAGAGCTGAAAGCCGATGTCGCTCTAGTTTGCGATACCGGGCAATGGGACGAGAACACTCCTGCCATCACCGCCTTCCTGCGCGGCCTGGCGTTCTCCGAGGTCACGATCGCAGGCCCGTCCCGCGATCTGCATTCCGGTATCTATGGCGGCCCCGCGCGTAATCCCATTCGCGTTCTCACCGACATTCTCGCCGAGCTGCACGATGCCGACGGTCGGGTCGCCATTCCCGGATTCTACGACGACGTGAAGGAGCCGCCCGCAGCTCAGCGCGAGCAGTGGCGCGCTCTGGGTTTCGATAGCGACGGCTTCCTCGGCGCCATAGGGCTGACCGAACCGGCGGGGGAAAGAGGTCTGACCGTCCTGGAGCAGCTCTGGTCACGGCCGACGGCGGAGATCAATGGCATCTTCGGCGGCTACACCGGCCCGGGCACGAAGACCGTGATCCCCGCCAAGGCTACCGCCAAATTGTCCTTTCGTCTCGTGCCCGACCAAAATCCCCGCAAGATCCTCGAGGGCTTCCGCCAATTTGTGGAGTCGCGCCTTCCGCCTGATGCAAGCGTCACCTTTGCCGGCGAAGGCGGTTCGCCGGCCATCGGCTTCGATCCCGCGACGCCCGCCTTTGCGGCAACCGCGCATGCGCTGAGCGAAGAATGGGGAAAGCCCCCGGTCATCGTCGGCTGCGGTGCTTCGATCCCGATCGTGGAATCATTTCGCTCGAAGCTCGGCATGGACGCACTGCTAGTTGGGTTCGCGCTCGACGACGACCGCATTCATTCTCCCAACGAAAAGTATAATCTGCGCAGCTTCAGCAAAGGCATCAGGAGCTGGGCGCGCATTTTGGGTGAGCTGGGAAAAATTGACGGCCATGACAGGGCGTAACGGCGCGGCGCTCGTGATTGTCGCGCTCATTGCGTTGGCGCTTCTGTTTGGCCGCGGCGGTGCCGAGGATCAGAATCAGCCGGGCGAATTCGACTATTATGTCCTGGTGCTCGGCTGGTCGCCGTCTTATTGCAAGCTCGAGGGCCGCAAGAAACGCGACCGGCAATGCGACATGAACGAGCCGCGCAGCTTTGTCTTGCACGGCCTCTGGCCGCAATATGACAAAGGCTGGCCACTCGACTGCCCCACCGAGGACAAGCCTTGGGTGCCACGCCGCGTGATCGACGAGATGCTCGACATCATGCCGAGCTCGCGCCTCATCATTCATGAATATCGCGCCCATGGCACATGCTCGGGCCAGAGCCCCGCGCAATATTACAGCACCGCGCGTGAGCTCTATAAGCGCATCAAGGTGCCGCCGCGCTTTGCGTCCCCGACGGCGGGCCTCACACTGTCTCCAGAAGAGATCGAGCGCGATTTCCTCGTCGCGAATGACTGGCTCAAGCCGGACATGCTCGCGGTAACGTGCCGCGGCCAGAACCTGCTCGACGTCAGGGTCTGCTTTGGCCGCGACCTCTTCCCGACGAAGTGCGGCGTCAACGAAGACGAGAAGCGGCTATGCGACACGCCGAAGATCTCGGTGCCGCGGGCCAACCATTAGACGAACCGCTTGCAAAGACGCAGCAATGTGCGCTCAGAAGCGGTAGTTCAGCGACCCGCGATAGGTGCTCATGTCGGGATCGTATTCGAGATCGCCACCGGGATAGGACACCGTCTCGGAATCGAAGTCGGTAAACTGGTAATCGAAGCGCGCGCTCCAGTTGGAGGACAACGCGACTTCCGCGCCGCCACCAAGACTCCAGCCGAAAAACGTCCCATCCGCGGAACGTCCGCCAGGGCCACCCACGCCGAGATCCGCGTCCGCCCAGGCGCCGCCGAGGGTCGCGAACACAAGCACTTGCGGCACGACGGTGACACCGGCGCGCAAACGCAGATCGGCCATCGTATTGATGCTGGGATTGGCTTGGTTGATGCCGCCGTTGAAACGGCGTTCGCCGTTCACATCAGCGGCCAGCACATCGCCCTCAAGGCCGATGACAATCGGGCCGTTCTGCCAGTTATAGCCCCCGGTCACGCCGCCGAGAAAACCGCTCGCGTCGATGGTGGTGGAGCTCTCCGAGAAATCGAAAGGAGCGGTTGCGCCGCCCAGCGTGCCGCCGATAAACCATCCGGCAAACAAATCTTGCGGCGGCGGCGGCGGCGCTTCGAAGACCGGCGGCGGCGGCGGCGTGTAAACGTCCGCGCCCAGTGCCACGCTCGGGGCTGCCGCGAGGGCCGCCATTGCCGCCGCAACGGCAACAGCCTGATTCCAACTCACACGCATTGACTAAAACTCCCTCACACGCTTTTGCCCCGGACAAATCGTCAGCACGACACGCATCAGACGGCACGTCCCACGGAGCAAGCTTAGTTGTTATCCCTTACTGGGGGTTAACGGGCGACTAGGGCGGAACTGAGCAGCGTTAACGGCGGGTTAGTGGCCATCCCTTGACGACACAGAGATGCACCCGGGCGTCGCCTGCAGTGGCCGCTCACTAGCTTGCGCGGAATATGGCCACACACCCTTGGCGCTCGATTTCCACGGTTTGGAAGCGCTGTCGCAGGCCCGCTTCCAACGCGGATTGATCGTCGGCCCCATTATTAAAGATGCCCTTGGCGTTATAGAACGCGAGCAGCTTTTTCGCTGCCGGCGAAGGATCGATGCCGCGGCCGAGGATGGTGGCGCCGAACAGAACCGCCCGTTCCCGCATCAGGGGACGTAAATGGTCGAGGACCTTGAGCTTCTCTTCCATGCGTCCGGGCAAGCAATGCAGGACATAGGTCAGTGCCACCGAATCGAACTGCGCGATGTCCGCGTTGAGCGGCTCGAGCAGGTTCGCCTGCCAAGGTTGAGGCGCAAACCGCTCAATCCTGCGGCCGGCGCGCGCAAGGCAACTCGGATTGATGTCCAGCAAGACGAGGCGGTCGAACGCGGCATCGGCGGCGCGATCGATGAAAAGGCCCGTCCCTACGCCGGCTTCGAGGTGATTGGCGGAGAGACTAGTTGCGTAGAGCTCGATGAGTTTTTGCGTCGGGCAGAGCCAGGCAAAGCGGTTCGAGAGCCCGTGGACGATCACGTCGTAGAAGGACAGCGTGAAGGGCGTATAGACCGCGGCGGCCTTTGCCACGGCGGCAGAGAGACGGTCGTCGCGCGCAGGAAGCTCGGCCATCTCCTCGTCATGGCACCCACGGCGCACGAAAAAAAGGGCGCCGCGAACGGCGCCCTTTTGAGCTGGGAAGTTCTCTTTGGGGGAAGTTCCGAAAATCTAGAAAGTTGCCTTGATGGCACCCACCACCCGCGCATCGCAGTTATTGCGCCCACCACTCTGGGCGAAGCACTCTGCGTCGTTATAGTCCGTATCATAATAGCGCACGTCGGCAGACCAACGCTCCATGAAGCCAAGAGTCAGGCCCGCGTTCCAATACGTGTAATCGTTAGCATTCACTTCGAACGACTGGAAGCCAAGGGTGCCGCTGATGGTGGGCGAGAAGAAATTGAAAAGCTTCCCTGAGAAGGCGTAGGCAACCGATCCCTCGATCGCATTAGATTCGTCGAAGAACTGGAAATTATCCGGCGAGAAATAGTCCCTGATGTTAAGGGTCCACGCGCCTGCGGTCCACGTCGCCCCGGCGAGCGCCTCGAAGTAGTCGATTTCCGAAGCGCCTGGAAAGGTGTAGTAGAGGCCGCCGAAGTTGAAGGTGATGTTCTTCCATTTCGGCGTGATGCCGGCATAGTAGTCGAGCTCGATGCCATCCCCAAATGCGGTATTGGATCCCCACATGCCCGCATAGAAAATGCCGTAAGTCAGATCGAATTCCGCCTGCGCTGCGGGACGCTCTTCCGAGTTTGAGATGCTGCGGAACATATAGTCCGTCGTGATCGTCGCAAACCCCGAGAGCGCCAGCTTGTTGTCGTCGGCCTGCGCGGCCGTCGCCAACCCGGCAGCCAGAGCTGCCCCCAGAACGAAAGATTTGATAGATCCCACTTCCCTGCGCCGAGTCATTATTTTCTCCTGATTGGTCGCTGTCCCCTGCGATCGAATTTCAAAATCAGGATGCCGCCCGCCCCCGTGGCTTGTGTTTGAGTGCAACGTCCCCCGATTCCTTGTCAGGATATGCTGGCCCACATCCGAAGCAATGAAAAAGCTAGCGTTTCTGAAAACATCTGGCGAAGTGTGACTATTCTGCAATGGCCCAAGCGGTTTGATGCCACTTTGGGCTAAAACGTAGCGCTCTGCCTGCCGGACTTTCTATTGCCTAACCTCAGGCGATTTAGATCAGATCTTCAATTCATTGGGTTAGCCGACACACTCCCATGCCGTGGACGGCAGCTTGACCCGGTCTTGTTCCGGCTAGGGTCACTTAGAGTGGCCCGAGTTCCCAAAATTCGCTTGGCAATTCGGTTCGGGCGAACGTTCCCAACCAGACCGCATGGCACAAGACGAGGATCCCGGCACCGTGCTCGTGACCGGCGCGGGGCGCCGGCTCGGGCGGATCATCGCGCTCGATTTCGCGAATCGGGGCTGGCGGGTCGGCATCCATTATCACGCCTCCGCGGTCGAGGCCTTGGCGCTGGTGGCCGAAATCGACGGAAAGGGCGGCAAGGCGGCGGCGTTCGCCGCTGATCTCGGCCATTTGGAGGCGCTTCAGCCCCTGATCGGGGCTTGCGCAAAGACGTTCGGCCCACCCACCTGCCTCATCAACAACGCCGCGCGATTCGCGTGGGACAGCCTCGCCACGCTGGATGGAGAGCGCTGGCAGGCGCATCTCGACGTCAATCTCAGGGCGCTGATTTTCCTAACCCAGGCCTTGGTCAAGGCCCTGCCTGAAGGCAGCTCGGGCGATGTGATCAACCTGCTCGACCAGAAGGCGCTGCGCCCGGGCCCCGAATATTTCTCCTACACCATTGCCAAGGCTGCGCTGTGGACCGCAACGCAAAACATGGCCCAGGCGCTCGCCCCCCGGATCAGGGTCAACGCCATCGCGCCGGGCCCGGTGCTCAAGAGCCAGGGCCAAAGCCAGGCCGCGTTCGAACAAGAGTGCCGAGCGACATTGTTGCGGCGCGCGGTCGATGCCGAAGACGTTACCGCGGCCATCCGATTCCTGCTCGACACGCCGTCGATCACCGGCCAGATGATCGCGCTCGATGCCGGCCAGCACCTCGCTTGGCCCGGTAAAATGACCAGCGGTGACTGGAAAACGCCTTTGGCGGGGCCTTGAAGGAGGTCACGCTTAGACCTTACCTTCACCCTATAACCGCATGCTTCAAGCATGCGCCACAAGACTCCTGATCCCATGCCGTTAGAGAACCCCGAAAGCGCCGGACCCTCGCTCCTATCGCGCGCGCGAAAAGCGCTGCGCGGTGAAGAGACCGGTGCGCCGGTGATCGCCCGTTGCGCCAAGACGGCGCCGGCCGGACCCGGTGTCTACCGCATGATCGATGCCGGCGGCGAAGTGCTCTATGTCGGCAAGGCGCGTCACCTCAAAAAGCGCGTGCAGAGCTATGCGCGGGCGGGAAGCCATAACAATCGCATCATCCGCATGATCGCCGACACCGCGAGCATGGAGTTCATCACGACGGCGACCGAGATCGAGGCCCTCCTGCTCGAGGCCAATCTCATCAAGCGGTTGAAGCCTCGCTTCAACGTGGTCTTGCGGGACGACAAGTCCTTCCCCTTCATTCTCATCACGCGCGATCATCCCGTGCCGCAGATCCTCAAGCACCGTGGCGCGCGGAGCGGCAAGGGCGACTATTTCGGCCCTTTTGCGTCAGCCGGCGCGGTTGGCCGCACCATCAACACACTTCAACGCGCCTTTCTGCTGCGCGCCTGCTCCGACGCCTATTACGAAAGCCGGCTTAGGCCGTGCCTGCTGTTCCAGATCAAGCGCTGTAGCGCGCCCTGCACCGGCGAGATTTCCGTCGAGGACTATGGCGCCCTGGTGAACGAGGCGCTGCGCTTCCTCACCGGCCAGAGCGACGAAGTGAAACGGCGGCTGCATGGTCTGATGGACGAGGCAAGCCTGAATCAGGGCTATGAACGAGCGGCGAGCTTCCGCGATCGGCTGACTGCGCTCAGCCACATTCAGTCGCGCCAGGGGATCAATCCGCACAGCGTCAAGGAGGCCGATGTCTTCGCCGCCCATCAGGAGGCCGGCCAGACCTGCATCCAAGTGTTCTTCTTCCGCAGCGGCAACAACTGGGGCAATCGCGCTTATTTCCCGCGCGCCGACAAGAGCCTACCGGTTGAGGAGGTCTTGGAGTCGTTCGTGGCTCAATTCTATGACGATCGCCCGCCGCCGCGGCTCATCTTGCTGTCACACGCAATCGGAGACCGCCGCCTGCTCGGCGAAGCCTTGTCCCTCCGCGCCGACCGCAAGGTGAGCGTTCTCATCCCGCAGCGCGGCGAGAAGCGCGACCTCGTCGTGCATGCCCTCGTCAATGCACGCGAAGCCCTTGCGCGGCGCTTGGCGGAGTCCTCCTCGCAGCGCGCGATCCTGGCCCGCGTCGCGGAGCTGTTCGAGCTCGATGACGCACCGGAGCGGATCGAGGTTTATGACAACAGCCATATATCGGGCTCCAACCCCGTGGGCGCCATGATCGTGTCCGGCCCCGACGGCTTCATCAAAAACCAGTATCGCAAGTTCAATATGCGCAGCGAGGACCTCGCTCCCGGGGACGACTACGCCATGATGCGCGAAATGCTGACGCGGCGCTTCGGCCGGCTGGCCAAGGAAAAGGACCAGGTTAACGGCTGGGCGGCGCCCGACCTCGTCTTGATCGATGGCGGACCCGGGCAGCTGTCGGCGGCATGCGAGGTTCTCGCCGATCTCGGGCTGCCGGAGATAAGAGTCGCCGCCGTGGCGAAGGGGCCGGACCGCAATGCTGGCCGCGAACGCATCTATCTGAAAGGAAAAGAGCCGCTGCTCCTGGAGCCTCGCGATCCCGTGCTCTATCATATTCAGAGGCTCCGGGACGAAGCGCATCGCTTCGCCATCGGCGCGCATCGGGCCCGGCGCAAGAAGTCGATCACCGTGTCGCCGCTTGATGAGGTTCCCGGCATCGGACCGTTGCGCAAGCGGGCGCTGCTGCAGCATTTTGGATCGGCCAAGGCGGTCAGCCGGGCCGGCGTCGCGGATCTCGCGTCGGTCGGCGGCATTAGTGACCAGATGGCCAAAGCGATTTATGAGCATTTCCACGAGCGCGGGTAGCTGAGGTGGATCGGCAGGCGGACATGGCGGCGAGGAGTTGGACAAGATCGCGAGGGGCGCCACGCGGCCGCTTCGGCAGCCTTCCGAATCTGCTGACCTATGGCCGCATCCTCGCCATCCCCGCGCTCGTCGCCTGCTTTTTCGTGGCAGGGGATTGGGGCCGATGGGCCGCGATGTGGATTTTCATCGCCGCCGGCGTCACTGATTTTCTCGACGGCTATCTCGCGCGCGCCTGGCAGCAGCAAAGTGCGCTCGGACGGATGCTCGATCCTGTCGCCGACAAGCTCATCGTCTCGGCAGCTTTGATGATGCTCGCCGCGGACGGCACCATTGCCGGATGGTCGCTATGGGCCGGAGTGATCATTCTCTGTCGCGAGATCCTCGTGTCCGGCTTGCGCGAGTTCTTGGGGACCTTGGCGGTGAGCGTGCCTGTCACGCGCCTGGCGAAATGGAAGACCGTGTTGCAGATGGTGGCGATCGGCTTCCTCCTCGCGGGCAGTGCCGGCGATAAGATCTGGCCCTACACCACAATGTTCGGCCTGACGCTATTGTGGATCTCGGCGATCCTCACCCTCTACACCGGTTATGATTATCTTCGCGCAGCATTGAGCCACGTCATGAGCGAGGACGACTAAGGCATGCGCCTTTTGTATTTCGCATGGGTCAAGGAAAAGACCGGCATCGCCGCCGAAGAGATCGGCATCCCGGCGCGCGTCGCAACGATCGCCGACCTGATAGCCTGGCTTAAGACGCGTGGCCCCGAATTCGCGAACGCCTTCGCAGCTCCAGAAGTCGTTCGCGCCGCCATCGATCACGCCCATGTCCGCCATGATGCGCCCGTTAGAGACGCGCGCGAGATCGCCTTCTTCCCGCCGGTCACCGGAGGCTGAGCGTGATCCGGATTCAGCAGGAGGATTTCGATATCGGCGCCGAACTGGCGCAGCTCACATCCGGCCACCAAGACATCGGCGCCGTCGTCACCTTTACCGGCCAGGTGCGCGGCACGGCGGAAGGGCGGCCCCTCACCGCGATGACCATCGAGCACTATCCCGGCATGACCGAACGGGAACTCGAGGCCATCGAGCGTGAGGCCAATGCGCGCTTCGATCTGAAGAAGAGTCTCATCGTGCACCGCTACGGCACACTCAAGCCGGGCGACAACATCGTGCTGGTGATCACCGCGTCGGCGCACCGCCACGCGGCGTTCGACGCCGCAAAATTTCTGATGGATTACCTCAAGGGCCGGGTCCCGTTCTGGAAGCGTGAAACCGGCCCTGATGGCGATCGCTGGGTCGGAGCCGAGGATCGCGACGACGCCGCGACATCGGGGTGGGAGAAGCCGGCCAAAGACGCCGCCGAGTAGCGCGCTAGTTGATAATGCGCACGCCCTTCGGCGCGAGGGGGATATACGGCCCCCACACACATATATCGGCCCAGCCGCAACGCCCGCCCGCGCAATTGCGCTGATATTCGCAGGAGCGGCAGCGATAGACAGGCTTGCAGCCAGTGCAGCGCGCGATCCGCTGGCAGTCGCGCCACACCTTAACCTGGATCGCAAGCGTTTGCTGCTCAGGGCTACGCTGCGTCTGCATCGGTCCCGCCATGGCGGAGGACCCCGCGCCGGCAAACACGATCATGCAGATCAGGACGACACCGACCAGCCCTCTGCGCATGCCAAACCCCCTCAGGCGACGCTTGTTGAGCGCGCCATATTCCTGTCCCCCAACAGAGTGCCGCTTGACGCGCCTAGGATCAAGCGCGGCGATCGGCGCCGCATCAGCGATAAAGCACCATTTCGGACGGCGCGTGCCGGCGCTCCCAGCCTTCGCGCTCAAGGACGGGGATATCGTCGTCGGCCAGCGGATAGCCGATGCAGAGATGGCCGATAAAGCTCCAGTCCTCGGGGACGCTTAGAATTTCCGCGACGCGCGCCGGATCGAGGATCGAGACCCAGCCGACGCCGAGCCCTTCCGCGCGCGCTGCGAGCCAGAGCGTATGGATGGCAATGGCCACGGAATAGTCGAGGGTCTCCGGCATCGTCAGACGTCCGAGGCCCTTACCCTGCGCGGTGCCGTGATCGGCGAAGACACCGAGCTGACACGGCGCATCGTCGAGACCCGCCAGCTTGAGCCGCGCATAGAGCTGTGCACGGTTCGGGCTTTGCGCCGCGAGCGCGTCGCGATTGCAGGTTTCGAAAGAAGCGCGGATGCCTGCGCGCCGCTTGGGATCGTCCACCACCACGAAGCGCCAGGGCTGGCTCAATCCGACAGACGGCGAAAGACAGGCGATGTCGATCAGCCGCTCAATCGTGCCCGCAGGCAGCGGCGCCGACTGAAAGCGGCGGACGTCGCGCCGCCACGCGAAGAGATCATGCAGGCGCTCGCGAAAGGCGGCGTCGAACTCGGGTTGCGATGTGACCGGCTCGCTCAAACGTTCCATACAAGGAGACTAGCACGGATCGGCACGCCCTAAACTTGCTCGCGCCCGAGGTGAGGTTAGCCCGCGGCCGCGATCGCCTTGGCGGGATGCACCAACGCCGCGTAGTCCTTCATCAACATGCGTGCGATGTCCCCGACCGCAAAGCGATAGGGCCCGATCTCGGAAACGGGCGTAACCTCGGCTGCCGTCCCGGTGATGAAGCACTCGCTGAACTCCGTCATGTCCTCGGGGAGAATTGCGCGTTCGATCACGGTCAGCCCGCGCTGCTTGGCGAGGCCGATCACGGTACGCCGCGTAATGCCGTCGAGAAAGCAATCCGGAAGCGGCGTGTGCAGCACGCCGTCTTTCGCGAAGAAAATGTTGGCGCCCGTCGCCTCCGCCACCTGCCCGCGCCAATCGAGCATCAGCGCGTCGGCATAACCCGCCCGCTCCGCGCGGTGCTTCTCGATGGTGCAAATCATGTAGAGGCCCGTGGCCTTGCTCTCGGTCGGCGCGGTGCGCGGGTCCGGGCGGCGGTACTGCGCGATGGTGAGGCGCAGACCCTTCTCTCGTGCCGCCGGGTCGAAATAGGAGCCCCAATCCCAGGCACAAATCGTGACGTTGATCTTCGTCATCTGCGCCGCGACGCCCATCTGCTCGCTGCCGCGCCATGCAATGGGGCGGATATAGGCGTCGGTCAGATTGTTGGCCCGAAGTGCCTCGCGGCTCGCTTTGTCGAGCTCGGCGACGGAATAGGGAATTTCGAAATCGAGCAGCTGCGCGGACTTGTGCAGGCGCTGGCTGTGCTCGGTGAGCTTGAAGATCTCGCCGTCATAGGCCCGCTCCCCCTCGAACACGGCGCTCGCGTAATGCAGCCCGTGCGTCAGGACATGCAGCTTGGCATCCTGCCAGGGCACGAGGGTGCCGTTGAACCATATAAAGCCATCGCGCTGATCGTAAGGAACGGGGACCATGAGCATTCCTCCGGACCGGTCATTCTTGCGTGACCGGGTTAAAATCTAAAGCAACGCGGCGCCCAGAAGCGCCGCGCGACGGCAATTGCGTGCGCTGGCGCCGGGCGTATCAATGGGCTAACTACGTCAACAACACTGACATAAACAAACTCTAAAATATGTCAACATGGCTGACCTAACTCCGCCGCTCCCATCGACAGGCGCCGGTAAACCGCGCGGGCAACCTTGCGCCAATGAGAGCGCAGCGCGCGAAAGTGAGGAAAAGCTGCTTGAGTTCGCCGAGTTGTTGTTCTTCGCCTATCGCGATTTTACCCGCGATCCCGACGCCATTCTCAAGGATTTGCATTTCGGCCGAGCCCATCACCGGGTTCTGCATTTCGTCAACCGCCATTCTGGCTTACGGGTCGCCGACCTGCTCGACATTCTCAATATTACCAAACAGAGCCTCAGTCGCGTCCTCAAGCAATTGATCGACCAAGGTTACATCGTGCAGCAGGCGGGCAGCGCGGATCGCCGTGAGCGCCTTCTCTTTCCGACCGAAGCCGGCCGCGCACTCGCCGAGCGCCTTGCGGCGCCACAGCTTGTCCGGCTTGCGGCAGCCTTGAAGGCGGCCGGCCCCGGCGCTGCCCCAATTGTGCGCCAGTTCCTGCAAGCCATGATCAATGCCGAAGAAAGGCCCAAAGTCTCCTCTATCATGGCATCATCGCCGGTCTCGCTTACCGAGGGCGGCGACGGGGAAACGTCATGACAATGCCGACGCCGATCAAGGCTCAGCGCGGTAAGGCGCCGGACGACAATGCGCCCCATATTCTCGTTGTCGACGACGATAGCCGCATCCGCGATCTGCTCGCCCGCTATCTGCGCGAGCACGGCTTCCACGTCACGACCGCGATCGACGCCGCGTCCGCGCGCTCGACGATGGCTGGTCTATCCTTCGATCTCATTATCCTTGACGTGATGATGCCGCAGGAATCTGGCCTCGAGTTCGCCCGCGCGATCAGGCAAGACTCGCAGGTCCCCATTCTCATGCTGACCGCGCGCGCGGAGCCGGAGCAGCGCATCGAAGGTCTGGAGACTGGCGTCGATGACTATCTCGGCAAGCCCTTCGAGCCGCGCGAACTGCTGCTCCGCGTCAGCAATGTGCTGCGCCGAGGCGCGAACGCGCCCTCGTCCGGGGAAGTCCGCATGGGCGACTTCGTCTTCCATATTGCCCGCGGCGAGCTGAAACGCGACGGTGACACGATCCGCCTCACCGAGCGCGAGCGGGACTTGTTGCGTTATTTTGCCCAGCGGCCGGGCACACCCGTCTCCCGCCACGAGCTTGCCAAGGATGGGGAAGCTGGCGGTGAGCGCGCCGTCGACGTGCAGATCAACCGGCTGCGGCGCAAGATCGAGAACGATCCCGCCAATCCGGTCTATCTGCAGACGGTGCGCGGCAAGGGCTACATCCTGTATTCCGAGTGATGGACGCCACCCCCGAGACACCGCCCGAGCAACACGCGCCCGTCCGCCGCGCGACGGCGGCAATTGGCAGCACGCTACCCAAGGGCCTCTACGCACGCGCCCTCATCATCATTATCGCGCCGATGGTGCTGTTGCAGTCGGTCCTGACATTCGTCTTTCTGGAACGGCACTGGCAGACCGTCACGCGACGGCTGTCGACGGTAACCGTGCAGAATATCGCCATGCTGATCGATGTCTACAAAGCCTACCCGCAGGACTCCAATGCGGAGACCCTGACACGGCTCGCCGAGAAAGACCTCGGTCTGCGCGTCAGAATTTCGCCCGGCGAGGACCTGCCCGCAGCCCGCCGCAAGCCCTTTTTCGATCTGCTCGACTCCACCCTCTCCGATGAGATGACCCGTCAGATCGGGCGTCCGTTCTGGATCGACACGGTGGGCCGCTCCAATTTCGTCGAGATCCGCGTCAAGCTCGAGGACGCCGTGATGCATGTGCTGGCGCGGCGCAGCCAGACTTACGCATCGAATTCGCAGATCTTTCTTTTGTGGATGCTTGGCACCTCGTTCGTCCTCCTCACCGTGGCCATCCTGTTCCTTCGCAATCAGATCAAGCCCATCCTGCGTCTGGCGGAGGCCGCAGACAGCTTCGGCAAGGGCCATCCGCCGCCCCTCGACTTTCGTCCTCGGGGCGCACGCGAGGTGCGCCAGGCGGCCCATGCCTTTATCGAGATGCGCGACCGCATCGAGCGCTACGTCGAGCAGCGCACCACCATGCTTGCGGGCGTAAGCCACGATCTTCGTACCGTCCTCACCCGCTTCAAGCTTCAACTGGCGATGCTGGAGGAAGGCCCTGAGCTCGATGCCATGCGCGCGGATGTCGACGAGATGCAGGCGATGCTCGAGGACTATATGGCGTTCGCCAAGGGCGAGTCCGGCGAAGAGATCGCACGCACGGACATGGCCGAGATCCTCTCCGAGGTGAAGAGCCAGGCACACGGCGCCAAGAGAATCGAGATCAAAATCGATGACGAGCCCCTCGTCGTATCCGTCCGGCGCCATGCCTTCAAACGCGCGGTGGCCAATCTCGTAAACAATGCGGCACGTTTTTCCGCTAATGTGAATGTCAACGCTTGCCGCCGCAACGACTCCCTCGTAGTTGAGGTCGATGACGATGGACCTGGGATCCCGGAGGCGGAATGGGAGAATGTGTTCCGGCCCTTCTATCGCGTCGATCACGCACGGAATCAGGACGCAGGCTCGACTGGCCTCGGCCTGGCCATTGCACGCGACATCGCCCGGCTTCATGGTGGCGACATCGCCTTGAGCCGTTCGGCCCTCGGCGGCCTAAAGGCGGTTCTGACGGTTCCTGTCTGACGACAAGCTTGAAACTATGGGAGGGGACGTATGCGGATCGTGACACTCGGATTGGCGATCATTTTCTCCGGCGCCTTGGCGGGAATGGCGCATGCCGCCTCGCCGGATGCCATCCAAGACGAAGAGCAGCCCGGATCGGAAATCGAGATCGAGGCTGACAACGGCAAGATCGTTGCCGGCCGCGAGGGCGACATGGACCCCATCGAAGGTGAAGGAATGCTGGGCGGAGGGGACGCCATCGACGTGCCGGCGGACCCGGCCTTTCCCGATGGGGGCGATCCGATCGACGACGCGCTTCCCGGCGAAGGACCTGAAAATCTCTCCGGCCCCGGCGACGAGGATCAGCTCCCTGAATGACTAGATCGCGTCGCGCGGTTAGCAGCTCACATGACGGGCGAGGCTGAACTGTCGGGACTTGGCGAAGGCGAAGCGGTTGTCCTGCTCCGTCCCCAGCCGCGGGGTACGAGACTGCATGCGCAGCGGCATAGCCTCGCCATGCCGAGCAGCCAGTCTTCGCCCTTGCGCAGCTTGCGGTCGAGACACGCCATGGTGCGATCGAGTCCCGGCGAAGGATCGTCGAGCCAAACCTGAAAGGTCTTGCCGTAGACGGAGGCCAGGCCCGCAACGCGCACCCCTGCCCCAAGGCCTGCGAGCTTCACGCCCGCGCCAGCAAGCATCCAATATTGCGAGACAAGAGAGGAGCAGGCAAGTTGAGCCGCCTCTCCGGGGCGGCAGGCGAGATTGGCGGCGATGCGCTTCAGTGCCGGCTTATAGGGCGCCATCACCTCAAACCGCGTCATGATGATGTCGAAGACCCGATCGCGGACGCTTTGCTCGCGCGTCGCGCGGGCCTTGGCGAGAACCTCGCCATCGACTTCTTTCTGGAACGCGCGAAGGATATCGCTCTTGCAGGCGAATTCGTGCCTGAGATCGGCGAGGCTCAGCCCCGAGCGATCGGCGATGCCGGCGAGTGTGGTGTTCTCCCAACCCCGATCTTGCGCAAGCTCCAAGGTGGCGCGGATGGCTTTGGTACGCTTGGAAACGTCGTCCAACATGAGGCATCTCCTTTAGCCTCAAAGATAGGAGCTATATCGGGCTTTCGTAAGACGCCAGCCAGTTAAGCTGAAAGCGTTCGTGAACGTTCCGTTGCGGCCGCGACCGCTCGCCGCAAGAGGTCGCGCAAACCGTCCCTCCCCATCAACACTTCCAGCGCAGCGGCGGTGGTCCCCTGCGGTGAGGTCACTCTTTCTCTGAGCTCGGCTGCCGGCATATCGGAGCGGCGCAGCAATTCGCCGGCAGCGGCGACGGTTGCGCGCGCAAGCTGGGCCGCGAGATCTCGAGGCAGGCCTTCGGCCTCTCCCGCTTCAGCCAGGCACTCGGCGAGAAGGAACACATAGGCAGGCCCACTTCCCGATATCGCGGTGACGGCATCGAGCAAGGACTCATCCTCGATCCACACCACCTCGCCAACGGCTTCCAGCAGGCTGTTGCACGCAAGCGCCTGGTCGCGCGTGACCGCGGCATTCGTGCAAGCAACCGTCATGCTCTGGCCGATGGACGCGAGCGTATTGGGCATCGCGCGCGCAATGGCGCTGCGCTCCGGCAGATGCCGCGCGAGCGACGCCAAACTGCGTCCCGCCGCTATCGAGAGGACAAGAGTGTCTTCGCCAACCAGTGGCGCCAAGGGCGGCAAGATCGCGTCGACAAGTTGTGGTTTCACCGCGATGAGAATGACGGAAGGGCTTGCGGGGAGCGCGGCGCCCACTTTGATGCCGTGACGCTCAAGCAGCGCCACGATGTCTGGCTGCGGCGCCGGGTCGCTGACAATGACATCGGCCGGGTCCAGCCCCTGCCGGAGCCAGCCCTCTAGCAACGCCCCGCCCATCTTGCCGGCCCCCACGAGGAGAAGCGGGCCAGCGAGGCGCAGCGTCATGCGTGGCCTTGAGTCTCGAGCATGGTCGCGGTCAACGCTTCCTCCGCCGTTTTTCCCGACCAGAGCACGAACTGGAACGACTGGTAATAGCGTTCGCAGGCTTCGAGCGCAGACCGGAGCAGCGCCTCGCACTGACCGGCATGGGTCTTTGCGCCGTTCAGCAGCAGGCCGTGGCGATAGAGTAGCATGCCGTCTTCCCGCCACAGGTCGAAATGCCCGAGCCACAGCTGCTCGTTGACCTGCGCCATGAGCCTGTAGATCTCGTTCAGCCTGGACTTGGTCACGCGGAAATCGAAGGCACAAGCGAGATGCAAGGCCTCGAGGTCGTCCCGCCATGTGAGCGAGATGTGATAGTCGCACCAAGAACCGGAGACCGAAAGGCTAAGCTCGTCCGGCGCGCTCCTCTCGAAAGTCCAATCATGGATGGTCGCGATATGCTCGACCATGTCCACGGGATTGGCGAAGTGCTCGTAGTTAGCATGTATTGTAGCCATGCGTGTCCTCTGTAGCCCCCGCAGAGTTTCGCGCACGCAACATGCCGCCGCGAATCATCTTGTGAATCAGTTATATATCGGAGGCGATGCACCGCCAAACGCACGCGGAGTCATGCAGGGCGAATTTCTGTGGACCGGCGCAGATAGTTGTGGATGGGTGCACGTCCCGCGCGTGAGGCGACGTCAGAATCCCCGCTTGCGCGTCTTGCGCCTGACGGGGCGCGATGGCGGCGGCGCCGCCTTCTCTGCTTCCATGTCCTCGATCACGGCTTCAAGTTGCAAAACCCGCAGCTTGAGCAAGTCGTTCTCCCCCCGCGCCTTCTGGGCCATCGCCTTGACGGCCTCGAATTCCTCGCGCTGAACGATGTCGAGCTCGCGCAGCATGCGCTCGGCCTGGCCCCGGACGATGGTCTCCACCTCCTTGCGCACGCCGTCCGCCGCACCGGCCGCATCGGTAATAAGTTTGCCGAGCTCATCGAAGAACCGGCCGGTGGTCTGCGTCATTTCAGTCATCCTCGTTAAGCGGCACGCGCTGCGGAAAGGACTATGGGACGCCGGCCGCGGTGATTCAAGCCGAGGCAACTCGCCGCATTCTTTGCCATGCCTTGACAGCCAAGCGCCTCCGGTGAAGGGTCGCGGCTCTTTCCGCCGGACCTCTCTGACGCATGCCCTTTCTCGCCATTCCCTATCCCATCATCGATCCCGTCGCGATCGCGATCGGCCCCGTCGCCGTGCGCTGGTATGGGCTGGCTTACATGGCCGGCATTCTGCTCGGCTGGCTGTATGCGCGCTATCTCGTGTCGCGGCCTGCTCTCTGGGGCGGAAAATCACCGATGACCGTCAGTCAGGCGGACGATTTTCTGCTCTGGATCACCCTCGGCATCGTCGTCGGCGGCAGGCTCGGTTTTGTCCTGTTTTATGAGCCGAGTTATTTCTGGCAGAACCCCGCGGAGATTCCGGCGGTCTGGAACGGCGGCATGGCCTTTCACGGCGGTCTTCTCGGCGTCGTCGCCGCCGTCTATATCTTCTCGCGCTTCAAGGGGATCAATTCTCTCTCCTTGGGCGATATCGCGTCGGCATGCACCCCGTTCGGTCTGTTCTTTGGCCGCATCGCCAATTTCATCAACGCCGAAGTGGTCGGCCGCACCAGCGACGTGCCCTGGGCGATGGTGTTCCCCGGGGCTGGCGACGAGCCGCGGCATCCGAGCCAGCTCTACGAGGCCGCGCTCGAGGGCGTTTTGCTCTTCATCATTTTGCGCATCGCCACGCACCGCTTCCACGCGCTGACCCGGCCCGGCACCGTGTTCGGCCTCTTCCTCATTTTCTACGGAATCTTCCGCAGCACGGCCGAGTTCTTTCGCGAGCCTCATCCCGGCCATCCTCTCGACATCGGCACTCTCACCCCGGGCATCGTCTACTCGATCCCGATGGTCCTGATCGGCGCCTGGTTGATCTGGCGGGCGCGGCAGCAGCCTGCCCTCCCGGCGTGATAGACTTGCGCCCCTATGAGCGCCGCCACCATCAAAGAGATCTCTCTCGCCGATCGACTCCGGCGACGGATTGCAGCCGAGGGGCCGATCCGGGTTTGCGACTTTATGGATGCCTGCAACGCGGATGCGCTCGGCGGTTACTATATGTCGCGCCAGCCAATCGGCGCTGAAGGCGACTTCATCACCGCACCGGAGGTCAGCCAGATCTTCGGCGAGCTGCTCGGACTTTGGTGCGTCGCCGTCTGGCAGTCCATGGGAGCGCCCACTTCTGTTACCGTCGCCGAGCTTGGGCCAGGGCGCGGGACGCTGCTGCGCGATGCCATTCGCGCATGGCGTGCGTCGCCTCAATTCCTGCAAAACGTATCGGTCGCTCTCGTCGAGACGAGTCCGACGTTGCGCCAGCGACAGACTGAAACACTTGCCGGCGTTCCGGTCCCGCTGCAATGGCACGCCAGCGTCAATGAGTTGACTGATGGGCCTTTGATCGTGCTCGCCAATGAGTTCATCGACGCCCTTCCGGTGCGGCAACTTATTCGGCGCGGCGAGACGTGGCATGAGCGACGGGTTGCGCTCGATCGCAACGGTGGCTTTATCTTTGTCGAAGGCGAGGCCGTCGCTGAGGAACATCTGCCGCCGTTGGCGGCACCAGCGGGAGACGGCGAAATACTCGAGACACGTGCCGCCGTTGCGAGCTTGATCGCAGAGCTATCTGCACGCGCAGAGAGAGCGCCGCTTGCCGCTTTGTTTATCGATTATGGCCATGTGGAAAGCGCTTGCGGAGATACGCTTCAGGCGGTGCAGCGCCATCGTTATGCCGACCCGCTCGAAAGTCCCGGGGACGCCGACCTGTCCGCCCATGTCGATTTCGCCGACCTCAAACGAGAAGCCGAAGCCCAGGGCTTGGTTGCGTACGGCCCCCTTCCCCAGGGAGAATTTCTGCTTAAGCTTGGTCTCGGTGCCCGGCGCGACCGCCTGCAGCAGGGAGCAACCGCAGAGCAAATGGCCGCAGTCATTTCTGGGGCAGCAAGACTGGCGGACCCGAGACAAATGGGCATCGTTCTTAAGGTCCTCGCACTCACGAGCGGCGCGCTCCCGCCGCCGCCGCCGTTCTAACCCGCTTCTGCAACCGTCCCGCGTCACCCATGGTCCCACCCGACAAGATGATGATTTACGCATCGAGCCTCGGCGCGGTCGATGGCATCAGCCACGGTTTTTTCACGCGGCTCGGCGGTGTGTCCGGCGGGATTTACGCCTCTTTGAATTGCGGTCCGGGATCGCGCGACGATCTTGGCAACGTGCAAGGCAACCGCGCCCGCGTCGCCGAGATCTTGGGAACGACTCAAGCGAACCTCCTGTCCGTCTATCAGAAGCACAGCGCGCGCGCCGTCCAAGCCGAGACGCCGTGGGAAGCCGATCAGAAACCGGAGGCCGATGCGATAGTGACCGCCACCCCCGGCATCGCGCTCGGGATTCTGACGGCCGATTGCGCGCCGGTCCTGTTCTGTGACCCGCAGGCCCGAGTCATCGGCGCCGCCCATGCGGGCTGGCAGGGTGCTCTTTTTGGCATCGTGGAGGCGACGGTCGACGCCATGGCCGAGCTGGGCGCTGACCAGGATCGCATCATTGCCGCCATCGGGCCGGCCATTTCCCAGAAGGCCTACGAGGTCGGCGCCGACTATCGCGATCGCTTTATGGCGGAGGACGCCATGAGCGAGGCGTTTTTCACAATCGACGAGGGCTCCGGCGAGCCGCATTTCGACCTTCCCGGCTATGTGGCCGAGCGACTGGCCCGTGCCGGCGTCGGCCATATTCACGACCTCGGACTCTGCACCTATTGCGACGAAACCCGCCTCTTCAGCTATCGCCGGTCGCAACATCACGGCGAAGATGATTATGGCCGCCAAATTTCCGCCATCCTGCTCACCTGACTTGCATTCACCATGACCGGGGGTCGCCTGGGCCGGTCCCATGCTTATCTGGACGCGGGCGGTTGGAGACAGTTAAGTTATTGTTTAGAAGAGGGTTGAGAGCCCCATCGCGAGGGTGTTGCGAGGGGTGCCGTGTGGCCAACAGAGGGAGTATGTTTTTGTTGGGCGCGAACCCATTACGCGTGTTCGGCGGGCGCGGTCATTTCGCCGTGCTTGTGGCTGTCGTATTTCTTACGATGGGTCTTGCCGGATGCGGCGGCGGCTCCGGAGGACCGAGTGGCGGTCTGCTCAGCGGCGGCACCAGCCTGTTCAACGGCTCCAAGCGCATGGGACTTGCACCGATCATTGGCGCTCCTGCAAACGTATCCCAGGACATGAGCCAGGCGCTGGTGGATGCGGGCAAGGATCGCAATCTCGTAATCGTACCGGGCGGAACCAAGGAGCCCTACACGCTGCGCGGCTATCTTGTAGCCACCGCCGAGCGCAAGGGCTCCAAAATTTCCTACATTTGGGACGTGACGGATGCCAAAGGCGGCCGTGTCGCCAGGGTCTCCGGCGACGAGGTCATCCCCACGCGCAAGGGCAGCGACCCCTGGGCGGGCGCGGACGCGGCGGTGCTGCGCAGCCTCGCCGGCAAGACGACCTCCCAACTTGCAGCAGCCATGTCGGGCGGCGGCGGCGGAAGGCCCGCAGCAACGGATCCCGCGCCGACTCCCGCATCCGCACCCTCCGCGCCGACTCCCGCATCCGCACCCTCCGCGCCGCCCCCACCTGTCGCAACGCCGCAGCCCCGCGGGCCCGTGCAAGCGCAGGTGCCTCCTGTGACCGGCGCCCCCGGCGACGGATCGCGATCCCTGACAACAGCCATCAAGAAGCGCCTCTATTCCGGGGGCGTTAAGCTTGCGAATGCGGGCGCAGGCAACGTTTATACCGTGAAAGGCATCGTCAGCCTCACTGCCGCCGGCGCCGGCAAGGAGAACATTCGCATCGATTGGCAGGTGATTGATTCGAGCGGCAAGCGGCTCGGCACAGTGTCGCAGCAGAACGTCATCCCTAAGGGCTCGCTCAACGGGCCTTGGGGTCCGATCGCAGATGCGGCGGCTGGTGCGGCCGCCGCCGGCATCATTAAGCTTCTGCCGCGCACCTAAAGCGGTTACATCCACACCCTGAAGTGCCGCGTGAGTTTACAGCGGCCATGGGCGCTTGTTAAAAGCCCTCGTGACGCTGGGCCGGCCTCAGCGAATTGCGAGTGTGTCTGTCCAGGAGCGGGTCAAATGAAATTGGTTGCCGCCAACAGCAACCGCCCTCTCGCCGAGGCGATCGCAAGCTACCTCGACACACCCTTATCCAAATGCATGGTGCGGCGCTTCGCCGACATGGAGATCTTCGTCGAGGTCGAGGAGAACGTGCGCGGCGAGGATGTCTTCGTCATCCAATCGACGTCGGCTCCCGCGAACGATCATTTGATGGAGCTGCTCATCATCATCGACGCCCTGAAGCGGGCGTCGGCGCGGCGCATCACGGCGGTGGTTCCCTATTTCGGTTATGCACGGCAGGATCGAAAGCCCGGCCCGCGCACACCGATCTCGGCCAAACTCGTCGCCAATATGATCGTGCGCGCCGGTGCCGATCGCCTGCTCACGCTCGATCTTCACGCCGGGCAAATTCAGGGCTTCTTTGATATCCCGACCGACAATCTCTTCGCCGCACCCGTCATGGTGCAGGATATCAAGCAGGTGCTTGGCACCGACAATCTCATGGTCGTGTCGCCCGATGTCGGCGGCGTCGTGCGTGCGCGCGGTCTCGCCAAGCGCATCGATGCGCCGCTCGCCATCGTGGACAAGCGCCGCGAGCGCCCCGGCGATTCCGAAGTGATGAACGTGATCGGCGACGTGTCCGGGCGCGTCTGCATTCTCGTCGATGACATCGTCGATTCCGGCGGCACTCTCGTGAATGCAGCGCAGGCCTTGCTCGAGCAAGGCGCGACGCTGGTGACCGGTTACATCACGCACGGCGTTCTTTCCGGCGGAGCGGTTGCGCGCATCGCCGGCTCGCCGCTGAAGGAGCTGGTGATCACAGATTCCATCATGCCGAGCGACGCGGTGAGGAACGCCCACAACATCCGCGTCATGCCGGTCGCGCCGCTGCTCGGCGAGGCGATCGCGCGCACCGCCGAGGAGAAATCCGTATCCAGCCTATTCTATTAAGCCGAAAACATCTCCCGGGTTGGTGCATTAACCGCCTTTCCCTGCCACCAATTTGCTGTTCGCGCGTTTAGGGATCGCACAGGGTCCTGTGCGACCGTCCCCCGACATTTCCGTCGTCAACATAAGAGGTGATCCATGCACATTAATTTGGAACATGCCGAGAAGGCCATTGCCGCCGCCCGCAAGAAGGCCGTCGAGCTCAAAACACAGATGTGCATCGCCATCGTGGATTCCGGCGCCAATCTGAAGGCCTTTGAGCGCATGGACGACGCCTGGGTCGGCTCCATCGATATTGCCATCAAGAAGGCGAAGACGGCGTGCTTCTTCGGCATGGCCACGGGTCTGCTTGGGAAGCTGTCACAGCCCGGCAAGCCGCTTTACGGCATCGAGCATTCCAATGACGGCCTCATCACTTTTCCAGGTGGCGTTCCGATCGTCGATGAGGACGGCGTGCTCGTGGGCGCCATCGGCGTCAGCGGCAGCGTCGTGGAAAACGACCATAAGGTCGCCGAAGCCGGTGTGAAGGTCTTGGGTGTGACCGAGCTGCCGGAACATCCCTGGCGGACTTAAGCCGGGATTTCGCTCTTCGCCGCGGCGGATGTTTCAGCTTCGACCAGCTGGAATGAGATGACCACCTTCGTGCCAGCGGCGTCGGTCGGCTGGCTGACTTCCGCGCCAAGCTTGTGGCCCATGGCATTGACGATGCGTGGCCAAGGCCTGTCGAGCTTGGCGTGGCATTGGGGTGCATGCCGATGCCGTCATCTTCTACGCTCAAGACGGCGTGCCGCCCGTTCACCCGCGCGAGGCCGATCCGGATGGGGCAGGTCGAATTGGGACAGGCATATTTGAGGGCGTAGAGAACGAGCTCGTTGACGATGACGCCGATCGCAATGGCTCTGTCGGGATGCAGCTTCAATGGTCAGTTGCGACAGGCCTTCCGCGGCGGACGAGCGGCGAAGATCTTCGACCAGCGCGGTCAGATACTGCTCGAGCGAGACGGACTGCACGTCCTACGACGTATAGAGCCCTCTTATGAACTTCCGCCACCGCAAGCACGCGGCTCATGGCGCCGAGCAGCGCGCTCTTGGTCTCGCCGCTCACCGCTGTTTCTGACTGCAGTTGGAGCATGGACGCGATCAGCTGTAAGCTGTTTCCGACCCGGTGGTTCACTTCCCGGAGCAGCACCGCCCTCTCCGTCGCCAATGCCTCGAAGCGGTCGCGGGATTCACGCACTTCCGTCTCGGCTTCTTCCTTCGCCAGCCGCAAGCGCTGGGCTGCCAGCGCATTCTCGACCGCAACCTTGAGGAGCGCGATAAAATGCCCCTCGATATCCTTCACGACATAGTCGGCGGCACCTGCCTTCAGGGCCGCGACGGCAATGCGGCTGTCCTGCGAGGCCGTGACGAACACGACGGGCGGCGGCACGTCCCGCGCCTTGATGCGCTCCAATGTTTGCAGCCCATCGAGGCCTGGCATGGTCTGGTCGCGCCACGGCGTTGATGCCGCCCCGCTCGAGCCGCGCCAAACCGCTCTCGCCGTCTGGCGCGAGTTCGCAGTCGCACTCCATGCGCTCCAGATCGCGTTGCACCAAGCGGCGCAAGCCAGCGTCGTCATCACATAGAGAGCGTAATCGCTGGTTCTGCATGTTAGGCCGCGGGGGGCACCTGAATCACCGAGAGGAACAGGCCGAGCTGCCGGATCGCGTGCGCGAACTTTTCGTAATCCACCGGCTTCGTGATGTAGACATTGCAACCGAGATCGTAGCAGCGCTGGATCTCCACGGCGTCGTCGGCGGTGGTGAGAACCACGACCGGGGACCGCTTCAGATGGTCGTTCTCCTTGACCCGTTTGAGAATGTCCACGCCGCTCATGTCCGGCAGGTTGAGATCGAGCAACACCAGAAGCGGATTGCCCTTATTGACCGTGCCGCTGCCATCCGCGCCTAGCAGGAAGCGCAGCGCCTCGCCTCCGCTTGCAAACGGCTTGATCTCATTGTTCACGCCCGCGCGACGAATGTTCTTTTCTATCAGCCGGGCATGGCCTTCATCGTCCTCGACCATGACGATGATTACCGGGTTAGTCATGCGGCGCTCCTCTCGCTTCGTGTCCTCCAATATTTCGGCAGCGCCACAATGAAGGTGCTGCCCTCTCCGAGCTCAGATTTCACATCCATACGGCCGCCAAGCCGCCGCACCAGGGTGCGGACATGGGCGAGCCCGATGCCCTCGCCGGGACGATCTTGCTGACCGGCACGCCGGAAGAGATCGAAGATGCGTTCATGATCCTTGCCGTCAATGCCGCGGCCATTGTCCTTCACTTCGAAAACAATCTGGAGGGGCGTTTCCTGAGCCGAGATCTCAATCTCGCCCGGAACGCCATCCTTGAGGTATTTCAGGGCGTTATCAACGAGGTTAGAGAAGACTTGCTCAAGCGCGAGCCGGTCGCTGTTGACCTGGGGCAAATCCCGCACCGTAATGGTCGTGCCGGTCTCGGCCGTTTGATGCGCCACCGTCGATATGATGCCGTCCAAAAGCTCGCTCATTTTGATGGTCTCGGGGTGGAACTCCCGGCGCCCCTCCCGCGAGAGCTTCAGCACCGCATTGATGAGCCGATCCATCTTGGTAATCGAGCTTTTGATGAATTGAATCGCCTCGGTGAACTCGCCCGCGAGTTCACCTTCGTCCTCTTGGATTTCCTCGTCTCCCGCGACGCCCCCACCCGAATCCCGCAGCGACTGAATGCGGCTAAGGGCATCGTCGCGCCAAGCTTCGAGTTCGGCCGTGAATCCCATGATGTTTACGAGCGGGGAGCGCAGGTCATGGCTGACGATATAGGCGAAGCGCTGGATTTCTTTGTTGGCCTCTTGCAGATCGGACGTGCGTTCCGAGACGATCTGCTCAAGATTTTGGTTCGTCTCAATGAGGCCCTGCTCGGCCTCGTCACGACGGCGATTGGAGCGCTGAACGGCGGTGACCGCCGCGATGCCGAGCAGCACGATCAGAATCGCACCGCCGATGGTCACGGCCAACAACAGCGTGGTGGTGCGCTCTGCCGCCGCCCCGCGCTGCGTGAGCAAGTCCTGCTCCTCTGCTGCCATGTTGGTGGCAAGAGTGCGGATTTGCTCCATGTTATCGCGACCCTCGATGTTGCGAACGATACGTTGCGCTTTTTCGAGGTCTTGGCCTTGCACGGCTTTGACGGCCTCCTCGAAGTCGGCGAGCCGCCTATCGAGGAGCGGGTCGAGTTCGCTCAGAACTCTTTGCTGACTGACGTTATCGGCCGTAAGGCGCCGCAACTTCTCAAACTCGGGCCGCACATTCTTCGCCGCGGCTTGATAATCGGAAAGATACTCCGCCTGCCCCGTGATGAAATAGGCCCGCTCGTGACTCTCGGCGCGCCGCAACTGGAGAAGGACCTCCGAGATCTGCTTCTCCACTTGGAGTGTGTGTGCAATCAAGTTGGCTTCGAGACGGGCTTGGTTGCTTAGAAACGCACCGGCGGTGCCGATCAGAACGAGGATGGCAAAACCGGCCCCGAGCAGAACAGACTGCGATTGCAGGAGTTTGGGGAGACGGATCTGCACGGCGTCCTCTACGGGTGACCGATGACGTCAGATATCGAAGGCAAGGCTGCGTGCCGACGTAGCGCGCGATAGGAACGCGCGAGTTGGACTGGTTGTGATCAGATTCAAGACGGATTGCACCCTGTTCCCCTGCCTTAAACGCGCAAATCCGCGAAAAGTTCACACTTTTCCTGGGGCTCTGCCAGGAGATCATGGCGCTATCACGACTTCTGGCGGAAGGTGGCTAACATCCGCAACGCCTGTGAGCGCCATAGCCGCATCGAGCTCCTGATTCAGGAGCTGCAATGCGGCCTCGACGCCTTTTTGGCCATAGGCCGCAAGGCCGTAGAGATAGGCGCGTCCGAGGAAGCAGGCTTTCGCCCCAAGGCCGAGCGCCTTCAAGACGTCAAGCCCGGACCGCACACCCCCGTCGAAGATCAGGTCGAAATCATCGGTTACGGCTTCCCGAATGGCAGGGAACGCCTTCACCGCCCGTCAACGCGCTATCAAGCTGCCGGCCGCTATGGTTGGAGACGACGATCGCGTCCGCGCCGAGCTTTACCGCGATTTTCGCATCGTCGGGGTCGAGAATGCCCTTTAGGACGAGCTTATGCGGCCAATGCTTGCGCACCCATTCGACATCGGCGAGCGAACCCGGGCCCTTGTGGTTGCGCTCGGCCCAAACCGAGATGTCGGCGAGTTCGGCGCTCCCCGGCACGAACATCGCCAGGTTCCCGATGGTGCGATGGCTGCGCCCATAGCCGATGGCCCCCACGGCTTGGCGACCATCTGCAATGCGAGCTTCAGCCGGACGCGGACCGGCACGATGAGCCCGTTTTCGAGATCGCGATTGCGCCGCCCCTGCACGCCGGCATCGAGCGTCAGCAGAACTTTGCAGCCCACTTGCGCGGCGCGTTCCAGGAGAGCCTTGTTCACCGCCTCGTCCTTGAAAAAATAGAGATGGAAGAAGAAGGGTTCGTGGACCGCAGCCGCGACCTGCTCCATCGAGCAACTGGCGAATGTGCTCAAGCAATACGGCACGCCGTAGGCCTCTGCCGCCTTTGCGGCATGGATCTCGCATTGCGGATAAATCAAGCCGGCAAAGCCGAATCGTTGAACGCTCTCCGGCGATCGTGCTGGCCTGCGCACGCGAGACCGCATTGCCGAAGACGCGCTGGCGCAGAAGCAGTGCTTCGAGGTCGGACCGGTTCGCCCGCAGCGTGACCTCGTCATAGGACCCGCCCTCGACATAGTCGAAAATCGCCCGGGGCAGCCTGCGCCGCGCCGCCTTCTGCAGGTCGCATGGTTCGCCAGCGGCGCCGACTTGGTCTGACGCCGGCTTTGCACCTCCGGGGTATCCAAGGAGACCGGTCGTTTCGCCTTGGCGTGTAACGTCCTGCTATCATCGTTCATCGTTTGCGCTTCTAGAAACCAGGGACGAAAGGAGCAAGACGGGCGGCATGGCCATGGATCTCAATTCGCGCATCGTTATAGCGGGAGCGGGCAGCATCGGCTGCTATTTGGGCGGCCGCCTTGCGCTGGCTGGCCGCAATGTCACGCTGTTGCTCCGCGAGACACTCGCCGCCCCCGTCACCGCACACGGTCTGCGCGTCTCCGGTCTGCATCAATCCGACCAGCTTTTGTCACCGGGGTCGCTCGCGGTCGCGACTGAAGCGAGCAACGCGTTTTCCGGCGCCGACATCATCGTCGTGACGGTGAAGTGCCGCCATACCGGAGAAATGGCCGATCTCATCGCGCGCCACGCCCCGCAAAGGCTGGTCGTCGTCAGCGCGCAGAATGGGCTCGATAATGTGCCGCTGCTTCAGGAACGCCTCGGGCAGGATCGCGAAGTCGTTGCCGCCATGATCCCGTTCAACGTCGTGCAAACACGAAAAGACGGTGAGGCGCCGCGCTTCCATCGCGCGACCGCAGGGACCGTGCAAATCGCCGATCGCGTCCCGGGCCTCGCCGGCCTCCTCGACGTTCCCGGGGCGTCCGTGACGGAGCATGTTGATATTGACGCCGTGCTCTGGGGCAAGCTTCTAATCAATCTCAACAACGCGCTGAATGCTCTGTCGGGTCTGCCGCTTAAGCAGGAACTCGGCGACCGACGCTGGGGCATGCTGCTGGCAAAGCAATGCATGAAGCGTTTCCAGTGCTCAGCGCGGTAAGGATTAAGGTCGCACCGGTCGAAGGCATCCCCCTGCGCCTCATTGCCCTCGCGCTGCGGCTCCCGGACTGGCTGTTCAAGCGCGCAGCACACAAGATGCTGGTCATGGATGCCTCGGCGCGCTCCTCGATGTTGGAGGATCTGAAGATGGGTCGCCTGACCGAGATCGACTGCATCCAAGGAGCCGTTATGCGACGAGCCGAGGCGCTGTGCCTTGATGTCCCCCTCACGCGACGCGTCATGCAACTGATCCGCGACGCGGAACGTGCAAGGCGCGGCTCCCCGGCTTTGAGCCCGAATCAGGTCGAGACCTGCGCCTCTTAGGGCATTTTGTACCGTCGCGAAGCCTGTTTTTCGGGGTAAACCCAATTGTCATCCGCCCGGCTTCGGGGCTATAAGCCTTGCAAGAATTCAGCCGCCGGCCTGAACAGGCGCGCACAACCTTTCGGGGCCGCTTTCCGGCCCCTCATTATTTCTGGTTTGGAGGCGATGATGGCCGAAGTTACGGAACTCAAGGCATGGGCGCGCGAGCGCTCCGGCAAAGGTGGCGCGCGCTCCGTGCGCCGCGACGGACGCATTCCCGGCGTCATCTATGGTGACAAGAAGAACCCGCAGCCCATTACGGTGGAATATGCGGCCATAGACCATCAACTCCATACCGGCCACTTTCAGAGCACGGTGTTCGTGCTCGATATGGACGGCGCCAAGACCCGCGTGATCCCGCGCGACGTGCAACTCGATCCCGTGCGCGACTTCCCGATCCATGTCGATTTCATGCGCCTCGGCAAGGATGCTCTAGTCAGCGTCGAGGTCCCGGTCCGCTTCTTGAACGAAGCCGCCTCGCCCGGCCTTAAGCGTGGCGGCATGCTCAACGTCGTCCGCCACGACATTCCGGTCCGCTGCCCGGCCGACGCCATTCCCGATCATTTCGACGTCGACCTGACGGGGTTGGAGATTGGCGACTCCATCCACATCTCTTCCATCACGCTTCCGGAGGGCGTGCGTCCGACCATTACCGATCGCGACTTCACGGTTGCGACGATCGCCGGCCGCACGGCAGATGAAGGCCCGACCGGCGCTGCCGCTGCCGTGCCTGGCGCGGAAGCCGCTGCCGCTCCTGCCGCCGCCGGTGAGGAGAAGGGCAAGGAAAAGAAGGACGAGAAGGCCAAGGAGAAGAAATAGTCTGCCCGGCAGGGTCGTTCGATCCTTTTAGCCTCATGGTGACGCGATGAAGCTGTTCGTCGGCCTCGGCAATCCGGGGGCGCAATACGCCTTCAACCGTCACAATGTCGGCTTCATGGCGGTCGACGCCATCGCGGCGGACTACGACTTTTCCCCCTGGCGCAAACGCTTTTCCGGCATGGCCACCGAAGGCAAGGTCGCGGGCGAGTCCGTCCTTATCCTGAAGCCCGGCACCTATATGAACGAGTCCGGACGTTCCGTGGGCGAAGCGTTGCGCTTCTATAAGCTCGAGCTCGACGACGCGGTCGTCTTCCACGATGAGCTCGACCTCGCGCCCGGCAAGGTCCGCGTGAAAACCGGCGGCGGCGTAGCGGGGCATAACGGCCTCAAGTCTCTCACCGCTCATATCGGCAACGACTATGTGCGCGTGCGGATCGGCATCGGCCATCCGGGTCGAAAGGATGCAGTTTCAGGCTACGTGCTGCACGATTTCGCCAAGGCTGATCATGCATGGCTGGAGCCCCTGCTCGGTGCCATCGCCGAAGCCGCTCCGCATCTCGCCGAGGGCGCCAGCGACAAGTTCCAGTCTATGGTCTCGCACAAGACCCAGTCGCATGAGGAAGACGCGCCGGCGCCGCGCAGCGAGAGCAAGCCAAGCAAGAAGGACGACAAGGATCAGCCCCCTGCAAATAAAAAGCCTGCCGCGAAAGACGGTCCGTTCGGAATGCTGCGCCGCTGGCTCAGCCAGGACGGCTGAACGCTGATGGGGTTCAAATGCGGCATCGTCGGCCTGCCCAATGTCGGCAAGTCCACTCTCTTCAATGCGCTGACGCAAAGCGCGGCCGCGGCGGCGGCGAACTATCCGTTCTGCACCATAGAGCCGAATGTCGGCGACGTGCCCGTTCCCGATCCGCGCCTTGATCGGCTCGCGAGCATCGCAAAGTCGGCGCAGACCATTCCGACCCGCCTCACCTTCGTCGACATCGCCGGCCTCGTGCGCGGCGCGTCGAAAGGCGAAGGCCTTGGCAATCAGTTCCTCGCCCATATTCGCGAGGTCGACGCCATCGCCTATGTGCTGCGCTGCTTCGAGGATCCGGACGTTGTCCATGTCGAGGGTCGTGTCGATCCGATCGAAGATGCCGAGACCATCGAGACCGAGCTGATGCTTGCCGATCTCGACAGCCTCGAGCGCCGCGTGCCGATCCTGGAGAAGAAGATCCGCGGCCAGGATAAGGACGCCAAGAAGACCCTCGAGCTTGTGCAGCGCATCCTGCCACTGCTCCAGGAAGGCAAGCCCACGCGCATGGCCGAGATCGCCGACGACGAGTGCGTGATTTTCAAGGGGCTCGGCCTTCTCACCTCCAAGCCCGTCGTCTATGTCTGCAATGTCGACGAGGCCTCAGCCGCCACCGGCAACGCACATTCGGCGCGCGTCGCCGAGCGTGCGGCGGAAGAAGGCGCCGGCGTCATCGTCATCTCCGCCAAGATCGAGGCGGAGCTGGCCGAACTCGATGCCGCCGAGCGCAAGACCTACCTCGCCGAGCTTGGACTGGAGGAGCCCGGCCTCAACCGGCTCATCCGCGAGGGCTACAAGCTGCTTGGCCTCATCACCTATTTCACCGCCGGCCCGAAGGAAGCGCGCGCCTGGACCGTGACGCAAGGCACGCGCGCGCCGCAAGCCGCGGGCGTGATCCACACCGATTTCCAGAAGGGCTTCATCCGCGCCGAGACGATCCCCTACGATGACTACGTCACACTCGGCGGCGAAGCCCCTGCGCGCGATGCCGGCAAGCTTAGGCTGGAAGGCAAGGAATACGTGGTCAGGGACGGCGACGTCCTGCACTTCCGCTTCGCGAATTGAGCGGTTAGGTTTCCGCCGTCGGTTTCTTCGGCGCTCGCGGCGTCTTCGGCTTGCGCGGCGGGGTGATAGCGCCAACGGCGGAAACGGTCGCAAGCGCACGCCTCGCGTCACTCGGCCTTCCAAGCGGCGGTGTGACGCCCATCGAGACATAGACATTCATGAGCCGCTCGACGCCGCCTTCCGCGGGCTTCACCCATTCCGCCGGCACATAGATCAGAGCCCCGCCGAACGGGACCGGCGCGGAGG
>NZ_JBPCOU010000096.1:0-17891 GCF_050999895.1 Methyloceanibacter sp.
GCGCTCGCTCGACTCGATGTATGACCGCGTCAAGCAGGCGCTGATGCTGGAGAGCGACCGCCCGCATGTCATCCGCGAGATGTTCTATGTCTGCCGTCCCGGCGGCACCGTGTCGATCCCCGGCGTCTATGGCGGGCTGAGCGACAAGATCCCGCTCGGCATGCTGATGAACAAGGGCCTGACGATCCGCACCGGCCAGACCCATGTGAACCGCTGGACCGACGACCTCCTCAACATGATTGAGGAGGGCACGATCGACCCCTCCTTCGTCATCACCCACACGATAGGGCTCGAGGAGGGCCCGGAATATTACAAGACCTTCAGAGACAAGGAAGACGGCTGCATCAAGGTCGTCCTCAAACCGGAGTTGCACGCATGAGGTACCCCAAGCTTCGTAAGCCGCCCGTCCCGCTCGATCCCATCGTGCAGGGCTTGGCACTCTTCTCCATCGGCCTCGGACTCGCCGAGCTGCTCGCGCCGCGTCAAGTGAGCCGCGCCGCGGGCATGACCAAGAACGACACGCTGCTTCGCGGCTATGGCTTGCGCGAGATCGCAACCGGTGTCGGCCTGCTGGTCGCGAAGAATCCGAAGCCCTGGCTCTGGGCCCGTGTTGCGGGCGACGTGCTCGATGTGGCAACCGCCGCCGGCACCGCGAATACGAACCGGCCGAAACGGCTTGGTGGCTCCGCGGTGGCGCTGCTTGGCGTCGGCCTGCTCGACCTTTATGCCGCGATGATGGCGAAGCCGAAAGCCGGCGGACCGTCGCGGGCCTATAAGGATAGCGGCCGCGATTAAAGAACTCGCTCCGGTTTCCCGCAGAGCCCCGATCAGATGCGCGGCAAGGCTTCGTCGCGGCGCCACCTGATGAACAGCCAGAACCGCGCGACGGAGCTGCGCGCGCGCCAAGCCGCGGAATAGCCGCAGTCTATTTGCGCAGATGCTCGCGGAGCGGCTTGCTGGTGTTGGTGACGAGGTCGGCGGAGAGTTCACGCAGATCCCTGGCGTGATTTTCGAGCGCTTCCACGCAGGCAGTTAGCCAGCTCATTTGCAGCCGCATCACCTCGAACGGTGTGGTGGCGCCGACCATGTCGCGCGCCAGCTCGAGGCTTGAATTGACGTTCTCCTGCGCGATGTCGAGCAACTTGCGGTTGACCTGAACGGCGCCCTTGCTCGCCGCCTGTAGCGGGTGCTGAAAACCTTCCACCGTGCTTTCCAGCGGCGCCGGCGCGGCAGCCTCGTCGGGCGCTGCCGCGCTGACCAGAGCGCGCGCGGCGACTGTCTCCGCTACAGGCGTCTTCGCAGCGAGCGTGCGTGCGGCCGGCGTTTCCGCAACGCGTTCCGGTGCAGGATCTTGCGGGGCTGGCGCTGGGGGCGTTTTCGGCACCGTCAGCTTCGCTACGACTGGCTTTGCGGTGGCCGGCATCGCCGCGCTCGGTTTTGCCGCGCTCGGTCTTGCCGCCAGCGGCTTTGCCGGAGCAGATGTCGCCATGACCGGCTTTGTCGCGAGCGGCTTTCCTGGCGCAGCTTTCGCCGTGACCGGCTTGGCGGTGAGCGGCTTGGGCTGGGGCGATTTCGGCCTCACCGGCACCTTCGCCTCTGGTGCCGTCTGGGGCGGCGAGGAAACCTTGCTATGCACGGTCGCTTCCGTGATCTCGGCGGCGACGATCTTCTTCTGCTGCTGGCTGTCCTTCCGCTTCTCGCGGGGCATGGGACGCTTGGTCATGGTCATCCCCTTTAGGGCCGTCTCGGCTTGCGTATCCGCAATTTGACACCTTAGAGGAGGCTATTTTGCGGCGCACCATAGAGAAAGCGAAAATGGCCGGGACTAAGCCCGGCCATCGCGCGTTTTTCGTGACTGGGGCCCGCCTGCGCGGGCTACATCCCCATGGCCTTGGCCTTGTTGAGGAGCGCCTCGGCTTGCCGGATCGATGCGATATCGATCAGACGGCCGTCGAGCGACACCGCGCCCTTGCCCTCCTTCGCCGCCTGCTTCATCGCCTCGACGATGCGTTTCGCCTTGGTGACTTCCGCTTCCGATGGCGTAAACACCTGATTGGCAAGATCGACCTGAGAGGGATGGATCGCCCATTTGCCCTCGAAGCCGAGCACGGCTGCGCGCTTCGCCGCCGCGAGATAACCCTCGGGATCGGAGAAATCGCCGAACGGGCCGTCGATCGGGCGCAAGCCATAGGCGCGGCATGCGACCATCATGCGCGACAGCGCATAGTGCCAGGGGTCGTTCCAGTAGAAGGACCGCTCGCTGCCGCTGTCATCCTTGTCCGACAGGATGCCGTAATCCGGATGCGGGGCGCCGATGCCCATTGTGCGCGCGCGCGTTGAGGCGGCGTAGTCGGCGACTCCGAAGCTCATCGCCTCGACGCGCGGGCTCGCCTGCGCGATGGCCTCGACATTGGCCATGCCGAGCGCGGTCTCGATCAGGAGTTCAAGCCCGATCTTCTTCTTGTATTTCTTGAACTGCTCGATCTGCGTCACGAGCATGTCGATGGCGTAGACGTCCTGCGGCACGCCGACTTTCGGGATCAGGATCATGTCCAGCCGCGGGCAGTTCTCCAGCACGTCGACCACGTCGCGATAGGCGTAATGCGTGTCGAGACCGTTGATGCGGATCATCATGGTCTTGGTGCCCCAGTCGATATCGTTGAGGCCCTGGATGATGTTCTTGCGCGCCTGCTCCTTGTCGTCGGGCGCCACGGCATCTTCGAGGTCGAGGAAGATGATGTCGGCGCCGCCCGCCGCGGCCTTTTCGAACAGAGACGGGTTCGACCCCGGCACGGCAAGCTCGGAACGATGCAGGCGCGGCGTGGCCTGTTGAATCAGTGTGAAGCTCATGTCCTTCCTCTCCTTGGTTCAGCCCGTGGCGCCGAGACCCGCGGCAACGGTGTTGATCGAGAGCAGGAGGGCGGATTTATACGCCTCCCGCTCGGATTCGCTTGGCGCGCCACGAAAGCGGCGCAGCAATTCAACCTGCTCGCGGTTGACCTCGTTGACGGTGGCGAGCCGAAGCCCGAGCGCGTTGCGGAATTGCGGAAAGCGCTCCGCGATCTCCGTCCCGCCGCTTACCGCCAGCGCCATTTCGCGCGTGAGCTCAAGCTCGGCCGCGATCATGGCGAAGATTCTGTCGCGTACGCCTTCATCCGCGACGAGGCTCGCATAGTCGCGCGCGATGTTGAGATCCACGAGGAGCAACGTCTTCTCCACCTCGTCGATGATGAGGCGGAAGAGGCGCGACTGCTTGTACAGGCTCTGTAGCAGCTCGAGGCCGCCCTCGCCCCTGATCTCGCGCAGCGACTTGATCGCGGAGCCGACCCCATACCAGCCGGTGATGACGTGGCGGTTCTGCGACCAGGCGAACACCCAGGGAATCGCGCGCAGATCCTTCAGCGAGCTTGCGCCGAAGCGCCGCGCCGGCCGCGAGCCGATATTGAGGAGCGAGATTTCCTCGAGCGGGCTTGCCGCCTGGAAATAGGTGACGAGATCGGGGTCGCCGATGAGCCCCGAATAGGCCGCGTGCGAGGCGCCCGCGAGCGCCTCCATGGCGTCGTCGAATTCGCGCTTCGGCCTCAGCGCCTCCTCGCGCTCGGACTTCAGCGCATGCTCGAACACGCTCGCGGCGAGCAGCTCCATCTGGTAGAGCGCCGTGCCGCGATTGGCGTATTTCGACGACACCACCTCGCCCTGCTCGGTGACGCGGAAGCGGCCGCGGATCGAGCCTGCGGGTTGCGCGGCGATGGCGCGCCCTGTCGGCGCGCCGCCCCTGGAGACCGAACCGCCGCGGCCGTGGAAGAACGCGATGGCGACGCCCGCCTCCTCCCCGACGCGGGTCAGGCTGGTCTGCGCCTTGTACAGCTCCCAGTTCGAAGCGAAATAGCCGCCGTCCTTGTTCGAGTCGGAATAGCCGATCATGACTTCCTGCACATCGCCCTGCCAATGCGTGGAGCGGCGCACGACGGGTACCTTCAGAAGCTCGCGCATGATGGCGGGCGCGGCGCGGAGATCGTCGATGGTCTCGAACAGGGGCACGATCGGCATGGCGCAGATCTCGGTGCCGGCTTCATCCAGAAACAGTCCGCCTTCCTTGGCGAGAAGATAGGCGCCGAGCACGTCGTCCACCGAGCGCGTCATGGAGAGGATGAACGTACCTAACGCCTCGCGGTCGACCCGCCGCCGCGTCTCCGCCGCCTGACGGAACATGGCGACGAGGTCGGCGGCGTCCGCCGGCAAATTCTGCACGTGGTCATCGGCAAGAGGACGCGCGAGCTCACGCAACAGCCATTGCCGCCACTCTCTGCTGCCGGGCTCGGGCGGCGTGGCGTCGCCGTGACCAGTGGTCGCCCACCACAGCGCACGCAGCGCGTCGGTGGTCTTGGTCGAATTTTCACGCAGATCGAGCCGCACGGTCGAGAAGCGGAAGATCTCAACGGTCCGGCGCACCGGCCGCACGAGATTGGCGGCAAGCGAGAGCGTGTTGGCGTCGACGAGCCCGGTCTCGATGACGCGAAGATCGGCGATCAACTCGTCGGCATGGGCATAGCCGGCGCCTTCGGGCGGATTTGCCTGCCCTTCCATCCGCGCTGTCGTGGCCTCGAGCTTGCTCAGCACCGTGGTGAGATATTGCCGGTAGGGCTCGCCGGGATTGCGCGCACGGATTGCGTCCGCTTCGCCGCTTGCCTGCAGCGCCGCCTCCAACTCGCCGCGAAAGCCTTCCGGCACCGGAAGTGCGCGCTCGGTGATGGAGAGCGCCTTGCCGAGGCCGACGAGGCGCGAGCGGTAATGGCGGAGCGCGGCGAGCGCATTCTGGCGCAAGGCCCAGCCGGTGACTTCCGTCGTCACCCAGGGATTGCCGTCGCGGTCGCCGCCGATCCAGGAGCCGAACTGGAAGAAGGGCGGCAGGATGAAGCGCTGGCCCGGATAATTCGCGGCGAGCGCACCGTCGAGCAGCGCCAGCACTTCCGGCGCGGTATCGAACAAAGTCTCGTCGAAGAAATGCAGGCCGCGTGAAATCTCGTGCTGCACCGTGGGTTTTTCCAAATGCAGCTCGCCCGTCATCCAGACGAGTTCGATCTGATCGCGCACCTGGTCGAGAACGTTGCGCCGCTCGCGCTCGGTCCAGCGCGCCATCTCGAGCTCGCGCAGGAGGAGATAGACCTTGCGGTATTTCTCCAGCACCGTGACGCGCTTCGATTCCGTCGGATGCGCGGTGATGACCGGACGGATGCGCAAATTCCCGAGCAGGCTCAGCATCTCTTCCGGCTTATGACCGGCGCGCGCGGCCTCGCCGACGACATGATCGAAGGTACCGCGCAGGCTCGCGCGACCGCGCACTCGCTCGCCGTGACGGCGCCGCCGCATGGCCGCGTTCTGCTCGGCGATGGCGAGAAGCTGGAACCAGATTCCTTGCGCCTGGAGCGCCCGCGCCATCAGCACCGGCGTGAAGGCCGAGAAATCCGCGCCGCCGGTGAGCGCTTTCTCGATCTCGGGCTGATGCTTGCGCACCACGTCGAGGAGCAGCCCATACAGAATATCGGCGGCGCCCGTGACCGACGTGCCGCTGATCAGCGGGGCAGGACCCTCGGCTGCAAGGAGCTGTGGTTTGAACTCCTCATTCATCGCAACGCTGGCACCCCCGACCGGAACGATGGGCCTCATAGAGCTTTGGCCAGGCGCGCCTTTGGCCCCGGCATTCAATTCCCTGAGCGCAAAATCCCCCGCAACCAAGGTCATAGGTGGGACCCAAAAGTCCCACCTGCAACCTGCAAAGACCAACAAAACGGCCGTTCGATCTTATCGGCGATTCCGATCACGCGGAGATCCGGCGCTCCGTGCGGTTCGCAAGCACGCCCGCTACCGTCGAGCCGAACTCGCTCGGATTGGGAGCAACCGTCAGACCGCAATCGCGCATGATTTCGGCCTTCTCCGCGGCGCTGTCGCCCGCCGCCGAGATGATGGCACCGGCATGACCCATGCGCCGTCCCTTCGGAGCAGTCAGACCCGCAACGAAGCCGACCACCGGCTTCGACATGTTGTCCTTGATCCAGGCCGAGGCCTCGGCTTCCTGCGGGCCGCCGATCTCGCCGATCATCAGCACCGCTTCCGTCTCCGGGTCCTCTTCGAACAGAGCCAGATGATCGAGGAAGGACGAGCCGTTGATCGGATCGCCGCCGATACCGACCGAGGTGGTAATGCCGATGCCGTGCGCCTTCATCTGCGCCGCGGCTTCATAGCCGAGCGTGCCGGAGCGCGAGATGACGCCGACATTGCCCTGGAGATAAATATGGCCGGGCATGATGCCGAGCATCGCCTTGCCGGGGCTTATGATGCCGGCGCAGTTCGGACCGACCATCATCGGACGCCGCTCCTTGGGGAAACGCATCATGTAGCGCTTCACCCGCATCATGTCCTGCGCGGGAATGCCGTCGGTGATCGAGCAGATCAGCCGCAAGCCCGCGTCGGAACCTTCCATGATGGCATCGGCGCAGAAGGCCGGGGCCACGAAGGTGATGCTCGTGGTGGCGCCCGTCTCCTTCACGGCTTCCTTCACCGTGTTGAAGACGGGGATCTCCATATGCTTGGAACCGCCTTTGCCGGGCGTCACGCCGCCGACGACATTGGTGCCGTACTCGACCATTTCCTTGGTGTGGAAAGTGCCTTTGTCCCCGGTCATGCCTTGCACGATAACCGGCGTCGTCTCATCGATCAGAATACTCATAGCGTCTCTCTCCCGACGGGCTGATTAAGCGGCAAGCTGCGATCCCTTGCAGGCCTCGACGGCTTTGTCCGCCGCCTCGGCCAAGGTCTCCGCAGTGATGAGCTTGAGCCCGCTCTCGGCCAGGATTTTCCGGCCTTCTTCCACATTGGTGCCCGCCAGCCTGACGACCAGCGGCACCTTCACATCAACCGTCTCGCATGCCTGCACGACGCCCTTCGCCACCCAGTCGCAGCGATTGATGCCGGCGAAGATGTTCACGAGCACGGCGCGCACCTTCGTATCCGACAGCACGAGCTTGAGCGCGGTCGCGATACGCTCAGGCGAAGCGCCGCCGCCGACATCGAGGAAGTTGGCAGGCTCGCCGCCGGCATGCTTAATCATGTCCATCGTGGCCATGGCCAAGCCCGCGCCGTTGACGATGCAGCCGATATCCCCGTCGAGCCCGATATAGTTGAGATTGTGCTCAGCGGCCTGCGCCTCGCGCGGATCCTGCTGCGAGGGATCGTGCATGTCCGCCACGTTGTGGCGGCGGAACAGCGCGTTGTCGTCGAACGACATCTTGGCGTCAAGCGCGAGCACCCGATCGTCCTTGGCGATGACCAGCGGATTGATCTCGAGCATGGTCGCGTCGCAATCGCGGAACGCGCGATAGGCGTTCATGATCGTGCTCACCGCGCTTTGCGCCTGCCTAATACTGAGGCCAAGCTGGAAGGCGATGTCGCGGGCCTGGAAGGCCTGAAGGCCGACGGCAGGCTCGACGATGACCTGAACGATGGCATCGGGGTCGGTATGCGCGATCTCTTCGATCTCCATGCCGCCATGCTGCGACGCGATCACGCGGATGCGCTCGGTTTTGCGGTCGAGCACGAAGCCGAGATAGAGCTCGCGGTCGAACGGCTCCGCCACCTCGACATAGACGCGTTGCACGGGCTTGCCTTCCGGCCCGGTCTGGATCGTAACCAGACGCTTGCCGAGCAGGTCCTGCGCCGCCTGCCGCACCTCGTGATAGGTCTTGCAGATCTTGATGCCGCCGGCCTTGCCGCGCGCGCCGGCATGGATCTGCGCTTTTACCGCCCAGTTCCAGCCGCCGAGCTCGGTGGCGACATAGACCGCCTGGTCGGGACTAAAGGCCACCGCACCCTTCGGCACCGGCACGCCGAAGCTTCCCAACAATTCCTTCGCTTGATACTCGTGAACGTCCACGATTTCCTCCTTAGCTTCCTCTTGGCGCGGGCAATGTCTAAAGCTTTTAGCTCAGCTTGCCCTTGACCACTTCATAGGCTTTCTCGGTCACTCCCTCAGCGCCGCTCAGCAACCCTTCGAGCTCCTTTAGCTTGGCTTCGGCAAAAATTTTATCCGTAATCATCCGTGCATTGGTGAAAACATTTAAGGCAGCGCTTCGCAGTGCAGCATAACCGGCGAGCACGCCAACCCCGGCATCGCTGATGACGTTGACATTGCCCTTCTCGGCCGCGACGGCGGCGAGGTCGATGACCTCGCGTGCTGCATGGCAGCATTTGAGCGGAACGTCGGTCGCTTCCTTCAGCGCGTCCTGGATCGCGTCGCTGCGCGCGGACTTCTCCGCGTCACTTTCCTTGGCCATGCCGTAAGCGGCCATCACCTTGTCGAAGGCCCTGACATCGTCCTGGATGATGCCGGTCAGCCGCTCGCGCACGCTCTCCGAATTCGCCAGTACCGCCTTCATGTCCGCTTCGACATCGGCATATTTCTTTTTACCGATGGTGAGATTGCACACCATGCTGACAAGGGCGGCACCCTGCGCTCCGATGATCGCGGCAGCGCTGCCGCCGCCGGGCGTCGCGGAACTGCTCGCAAGCTCGGCGAGAAACTGCTCGACCGGGACGTCCTTGATCATCGCCATCACGCCATCTCTTTCGCAAGCGCGTAGATTTCCTCGGCATCGAACACGCCTTCGGAGCTTTCGAACAGCTTGCCGACGCAGGCGCGATGCAGCTTCAGTTTAAGTCCGCCGATGCCGAGCGCGCCAAAGGCGAGCTTGCCGCCATAGTTCTTGCCCTTATCGGTGGCCTCGATGCCTTCGATGCCGAGCGGGGGCTGCGCATTCACGTCGGCCAGAAGCTCGATATTCGGATTGTCCTTCCAGGCGGAGGCGGGCAGAAGCTGCACGCCGATGGCGCCGGCCGCGTAGACGATGTTCGCGTCCTTCACCGCCGTGCTGCGCTCCTCATCGGTGCCGCCCGCAACGCCCTTCACCTTCACGCCGAAACGCTTCTCGAGCGCCTTCGCGGCCTCCTCGGCGCGGTCCTTGGTCCGCGAAGTGATGGTGACCTCGGCGCCTTCCTGCGCAAGAAACGCCGCCGCGCGCATGCCGACCGGACCGGTGCCTGCAAGCACCACCGCCTTTTGGCCCTTCAGCGACTTCGCCTTGGCGAGCAGCGCCACGCCGGCCGCGGCCGTCGTGTTGGAACCGTTGGAATCGAGCATGACGGAGACGCGGAACGGCCCGAAGAAATGCTTCTTGATCTTTTCGAAGAGCGCCTCGCCCTTCCCCATGTTGCCGCCGCCGACAAAGATCGCGGTGTTCTGCTTGTCCTTGCCGCCACGCGTGAAGACGGCGCCATCGACCAGCGCACCGACATTGTCGGGCGCCACATTGGCGTAGCCGGTGACATGATCGGCGCCGCCGTCATACCCGACGACCGTGTCGAACACGCTTGGGACCGCATCGGTATCGAATAAGAACAGCAGCTTCTTCATGTTTGCTTCCTTGCCGACCCCTTGGGCCGTTTCCTCCGTTATTCCACCACGTTCTGCGGCTTGCCCGCGACGAACGCCTCGATATTGTCGATCAGCTGATCGGACAGGATCTGCATCGCTTCCTTGCTCGCCCACGCCACATGCGGGGTGACAATGAGATTTGGGATGCTCTCGTCGATGAGGATGTTGCCCTCCTTCGGCGGCTCCACGGTGAGCACGTCGAAGCCTGCGCCGGCGATGGTGCCGTCCTTCAGCGCCGCGGCCAACGCCGCTTCGTCGACAAGGCCGCCGCGCGCCGTATTGATGAGGATCGCCGTCGGTTTCATCATCTTCAGCTCTTTCGCCCCGATCATGTTCTTGGTCTCGGGCGTGAGCGGCACATGCAGCGTGATGATGTCGCTCTCTTTAAGAATGGTCTCAAAGTCGACAAGGCCGGGCTGCGGCATGACATCGTAGGGCAGCACATTCATGCCGAGCGCCTCGGCACGCTTGCCGATCGATTTGCCGAGCGCGCCGTAACCGACAATGCCGAGCGTGGAGCCGGCGATGTCGCGGATGGGATGGGTCAGGAAGCAGAACTGGCTGGACTTGTTCCAGACGCCGTTCGCCACATCCTTGACGTAGGTCAAGAGATTGCGGCGCAGCGCGAAGATGAGCGCGATCACGTGCTCGGGCACGGTGTTGAACGCGTAATTGCGGATATTCACTACGGTGATGCCGTGTTGCTTGCAGTAGGCTTTGTCGACCACATCTGTGCCGGTGGCGGCGACCGCGATCAGCTTCAGCTTTGGAAGCTGCTTCAGCGTATCGGCGCGCATCGGCACTTTGTTGATGATGGCGATGGTGGCGTCCTTGAGGCGATCGACGATCTCCTCCGGTGTCCACGTGGAGTCGTACTCCTTGTAGGTGTGCGGGAAGTTCGGCCTGCGGACATTGGCGTCGACCGACTCTCGATCGAGGAAAACGATCGCGTGCTCCACTTTACGACCCCCTACTCACTGCCGCGCGGCCCGCGCGACCGGCTCGCCGCGCACCCGCATGCACAAATTTTGCGTCTTCGCCGGCGTCGATGCTGTACGACGGCAGAGGACGTTGCCGTCCTGCTAACGGAATTGGGCCCCCAAATCCGCCCAATTGGCTTGGGCCGCGCGCCGTTATTCGGCGGCGACCTTCTTGAGATTGGCCTGCATGCCGCCCTGAAAAGATGCCTGCGCAGCCGCCACGCCGCTGGCAAGTTCAACCTCGATGCCGACATCGCGCATGGCCATTTCGGTGCCCGCGATGGCGCCGAGCAGCATGAGCTCGTTCAGATCGCCGAGATGGCCGATGCGGAAGAGCTTGCCCGCGACCTGCGAGAGACCGGCGCCCAGCGCGAGATTGTAGCGGCGATAGGCGATGTCGATGACATCGGCGCCGCTAAATCCCGGCGGCACCATGATCGCGGTGACGGTGTCGGAATACCATTTCGGCTCTTTGGCGCAGAGCTTGAGGCCCCAGGCCTTGACCGCGGCGCGCGTGCCCTCGGCGAGGCGATGATGCCGCGCCTGCACATTGTCGAGGCCTTCCTCGAACAGGATCGCGAGGGACTCTCGCAGGCCGTAAAGCAGCGGCACGGACGGCGTGTACGGGAAGTAGCCGGTCGGGTTGGCGCGCATATGGTCGGCGAAATCGAAATAGCAGCGCTTCAGCTTCGCATCCTTCATCGCCGCCAGCGCCTTCTGGCTGATGCAGGCGATGCCGAGACCGGCCGGCAACATCAGGCCTTTCTGCGAGCCGGTGATTGCGATATCGACGCCCCACTCGTCCATGCGAAAATCGAGGCTGCCGATGGAGCTGACGCCGTCCACAAAGAGCAGCGCAGGATGCTTGGCGGCATCGATGGCGCGGCGGATCGCGGCGACATCGCTGGTGACGCCCGTCGCGGTCTCGTTATGCACGACCATGACCGCCTTGATCTCGTGCACCTTATCGGCGCGGAGCCATTCCTCGACGCGCTCCGGCGACGCGCCGGTGCCCCACTCCTCTTCCTGCACGATGACGTCGAGCCCGTGCCGGCGGGCCATGTCGGCCCATAAATGGCTGAATTGGCCGAAGCGCGGTGCGAGCACCTTATCGCCGGGCGACAGCGTATTGGTCAGCGCAGCTTCCCACGCGCCGGTGCCGCTCGACGGAAAGATGACCACCTGGCCATCCTTGGTCTTGAAGACCTTTTTCATGTCTTCGAAGATCGGCAGCGTCAGGTTGGGAAAATCGGAGGACCGATGGTCTTCCATCGGAACGTGCATGGCGCGGAGGATACGCTCAGGCGTATTGGTCGGTCCCGGAACAAACAGATGGTTCCGCCCCGGCTTTCTTGCTCCCGCCATCGTCTCCTCCGAAGGGCGTCTTTAGAGACGCCTCAAGCTTCAATCTTGAGTTGCCCCCGCACGGGGAAAAGGTTGGTAGCGTCCGCGGGAGCGACTGGCAACCCCTTTCGCCACCTAGAATAAACCGGTGATCCGCCCGTCCGCGCCAAGCTCGATATTGTTCGCGGCCGGGACCCTCGGCAGACCCGGCATCGTCATGATGTCGCCGCAGATCACCACGACGAATTCCGCGCCCGCCGAAAGCCTCACCTCCCGGATCGGAATGGTGTGACCTGACGGCGCGCCCTTGGCATCGGGGTTGGTCGTGAAGCTGTATTGTGTCTTGGCAACGCAGATCGGCGAATTGCCGAAGCCCTCTTTCTCGATCTCGGCGAGGCGGTCCTTCACGCTCTTGTCGGCCGTGATGTCGGTCGCGCCATAGATCTCTGTGGCGACGGTGCGGACCTTCTCCCAAAGCGGCATGTCATCGGGATAAAGCGGCTGGAACTTGGTCGGCGTCGTGTCGATGGTGCGCACCACCGTCTCGGCAAGCTCCTTCGCACCCTCGCCACCATGCGCCCAATGATCGGCGAGCACGCAATCGACGCCGACCTCGTCGCAAAGCTCTTTCAGGCGCGCGATCTCTGCATCGCTGTCGCTGGAAAAGCGGTTCACGGACACGATCACCGGCACGCCGTATTTGCGCACGTTGAGCACATGGCGCTCGAGATTGGCGAAGCCCTTCTCCAGCGCGCCCACATCCTCGCTTTTGAGCTGATCTTTGGTGAGGCCACCATGCATCTTCAGCGCGCGGATGGTCGCCACGATCACCGCGCATGCGGGCTTCAGCCCCGCCTTGCGGCATTTAATGTCGAAAAATTTCTCCGCTCCGAGATCGGCGCCAAAGCCGGCTTCAGTGATGACATAGTCCGCGAGCTTGAGCGCGGCCTTGGTGGCGATCACCGAGTTGCAGCCATGGGCGATATTGGCGAACGGCCCGCCATGCACGAAAGCCGGGTTATTTTCTAGCGTCTGCACCAGATTAGGCGCGAGCGCATCCTTGAGCAGGGCCGCCATCGAGCCCGCGGCCGAAACGTCGCTTGCCGTCACCGGCTTCTTGTCGCGCGTCTGCCCGATCTGAATCTGCCCGAGCCTCCTCTGAAGATCGGCGAGATCGGTCGCGAGACAGAAGATCGCCATGACCTCGGACGCCACGGTGATGTCGAAGCCGGCCTCGCGCGGGAAGCCGTTGGCCGCACCTCCGAGCGAGGAGACGATCGAGCGCAAGGCGCGGTCGTTCATGTCCAGGGCGCGGCGCCAGCTCACGCGGCGCACGTCGATATCGAGCTTGTTGCCCCAGTAGACGTGATTGTCGATCAGAGCAGCGAGCAGATTATTGGCGGCGCCGATGGCGTGGAAATCTCCGGTGAAATGGAGGTTGATGTCCTCCATCGGCACGACCTGGGCGTAGCCGCCGCCGGCAGCCCCGCCCTTCATGCCGAAACAGGGCCCAAGGCTCGGCTCGCGCACGCAGACAAGCGCCTTCTTGCCGATTTGGTTGAGCGCATCGCCAAGGCCGACCGTGGTCGTGGTTTTGCCCTCGCCCGCGGGCGTCGGCGTAATCGCGGTGACGAGGATCAGCTTGCCGTCGGGCCGGCGGCCAAGGCTCTCAATATAATCGAGCGAGATTTTCGCCTTGTAATGGCCGAAGGGAAGCACGTGCTCCGCGGGAATGCCGAGCTTGTCGGCCGCGACATCGAGGATCGGCCGCATCTGGGCGGCCTGGCTGATCTCGATGTCGGATTTCGGATTTTGATGCTGATCGGCTGAGCGCTTGCCCGGTTTTTCGGCACTCGGCTTAGGCTGGACTGACATGACTCACTGGCCCCACTCAACCTTACGTTTTCTGCTAACCGAATGAGCAGCCTAATTCAACCGCTTGCCTTCTTGCAATCGTCTGTGCAGGTTCAGCGGCCAAAAGGGGGGAGGCTAGCCCGAGATGATGCCCGCCGAGCTTCTCAAGTCCATGTTTGACGCCGCCGTGAAGGCGGCGCTGCCCTCCATTTGCGTGCCCGCGCATCTGCCTCCGCGCCCCAAGGGCCGCACCGTCATCATCGGCGCCGGCAAGGCGAGCGGGGCGATGGCCAAGGCGCTGGAGGATGCCTGGGACGGCCCGCTGGAAGGGCTTGTGGTCACGCGTTATGGCTATCGGGTCCCGACCGAGCGGTTGGAAGTGGTCGAGGCCGCCCATCCTGTTCCCAACGCCGCCGGCCTCGCTGCGGCGCGCCGCATTCTTGAGCTGATGCAGGGATTGACCAAGGACGATCTCGTGCTCTGCCTCATCTCCGGCGGCGGCTCCTCGCTCCTTGCGCTGCCGGCGGAAGGGCTGAGCCTCGAAGACAAGCAGGCGGTGAACAAGGCGCTTTTGAAGAGCGGCGCGACGATCTCGGAGATGAATACGGTGCGGAAGCATCTCTCCGCCATCAAAGGCGGACGCCTCGCCGCCGCCGCCTCACCCGCCAGGATGGTGGCGCTGATGATCTCCGACGTGCCGGGCGACGATCCCTCGATCATCGCCTCGGGCCCGACCGTGCCCGACCCGTCCACCAATCAGGATGCCCTCGGCATCATCGCCAAATACAACATCGACGTGCCGGAAAGCGTGCTCGCTCGCCTGCGCACCGGCGACGAAACTCCGAAGCCCGGCCATAAGATGTTCGCCAATGTCGAGAATATCATGATCGCGACGCCGCAGGCCTCTCTCGAAGCCGCGGCCGTCGTCGCGCGCAAGGCAGGGTTCAAACCCGTCATTCTCGGCGACTCTATCGAAGGCGAGTCGCGCGACGTGGCCCTCGTCCATGCCGGCATCGCGCGGCAATGCGCCATGCGCGGCCAGCCCGAAGTGCCGCCCTGCGTGCTGATCTCGGGCGGGGAGACCACGATCACGCTGAAGGGCAAAGGCAAAGGCGGCCGCAATACCGAGTTTCTGCTCGCGCTCGCCATCGCGCTTGACGGCATGCCGCGCATCTATGCGCTTGCCGGCGACACCGACGGTGTCGATGGCTCCGAGGATAATGCCGGCGCTCTCATTTATCCCGACACGCTCCCGCGGGCGGCGAAGGCGGGGCTGAATGCCAAGGCGATGCTCGCCGACAACGATCCCTACAGCTTCTTCAAGGGGATCGGGGATCTGCTTGAGACCGGGCCGACCCTGACCAATGTCAACGATTTCCGCGCCATTCTGATCGAGGGAAATACGCGATGACGCTGGCGCGAGCCGTCGCCTTCTTGATCCTTGTTGCCGCGCCTCTGGCTGCCTTCGCGGCAGACGGGGACGCCGCCGCCTATGTCCGGACGCTCTACGAAAACTAGGAGAATCCCGGCAAGGATGCGCGCTTCACGCCGCGCCCGGAGGCCCTCCGCGCGGAATGGTAGAAGAAAGCGGACGCCGAGGAGGATATCTGCATCGATTACGACATGTTCGTGCAAGGTCAGGACTTCGAGCTGACCGACCTCAACGTCGAGGACGTCTCAGACAGCGCCGACAAGGCGAGCACCCAAAACGTGGTGATGATGAAGAACGGGATGAAGAAGAGCCAAGCGTAAGGGTGCGTCTCCATGATCGGATTGACCACACGCTCGACCCAGCCCTCCAGCGTCATGATGGTGAAGAGCGTGAAGAGCGAGGCGCCAAGGGTTCCGAACAGTTCAGGGTATTGCGCGCCGTAGAGATTCACGGCCATCACGGCACAGACATAGAAGATGAGCGCGATCAGAAGCAGGATCGAGCCCATGCCCGGGAGCGCCCCGATCAGGCCGCCGACGACCCGCTGGAGAGCGGGCACGGCGGTGATTAGGCGCAATAGGCGCAACACGCGCAGCGCACGCAAGACCGAGAAGGCCGCAGTCGCCGGCGCGAGCGCGATACCCACCACGAACACATCGAAGATATTCCAGCCGTCGCGAAAGAACCTGCCGCGCTGCACGATGAGGCGCGCCAGGATCTCGATGACGAAAACCCCGATCACGAAGCGGTCGATCGCGGTCAGGAGCGCGCCGAAATTCGTCATCGCGGTGGCACTCGTTTCCAGTCCGAGCGCAGCCAATCCATCAAAGCCCTATCTCCACCCAATCCTGTCAGCACGCCTCTATCGGCGGCAGGAAGATGGTCACGCAAGGTCCATTCCTTCAAGGACGAAGCATGGCCGCTTGCATCGATCGCGTCGTTATCGCGGCTTGTGTGGCAGGAGGAGCGCGGCGCGGCGCATTCGTTCGGCATCGCCCCGCGCGCGATTGCCTCAGCCGGATCGCACAGCTAGGGTCAATTTCGCAGTTGCGAATTGAGGCATGGGCGCTAGTCTCTGGCTCAACGGCTGAGCCGGAGGGTATCCAGCGATTCGCGCTTATCGCGCGGGCCGCTTGTGCCACACGCAGGGTTGAGCAAAACGTAGAGGCTGCGGCGATCCAGTGCCACGGAACAGTCGAAATTAAGGTTGCCTATGGGGCAGCCTTGTTTCAGGGTGAGCGGCAATCTCGCGACCCGAGAGTGTTGCCGGTCGAAACCCGCTCTTTGTTCCAACGCGCGTGAGCGCCTTGCGTTTGAGGGAAAGCGACGGATGCTGAAACGCGCCGGCATAAGCCTTCTGGTCGGAGCTGCTCTATTGGCTCCTGCTGCGGCTGTTGCCGGACCCGCACTGGTCTTCGAGCCGTATAACGGCACCGTCTTTTATGCCGAGGATCCGGACGCGCTCTGGTTTCCTGCGTCGCTGGCGAAACTCATGACCGCTTACGTCGCGTTCAAAGCCATTCGCGCCGGAGAGGTCAAACCGGACACCAAGGTTGTCTGCTCGCAGAAAGCCGTGAAGCAGGCGCCCACCAAGCTCGGCCTTCCGGTCGGCGGCGAGATTACCCTCGAAGTTGCCTTGCGGGTCATCATCGTCAAATCCGCAAACGATGTCTCCATGATGATCGCCGAGACCGTCGGCGGCAGCGAAGAGGCCTTCGTGCAGCGCATGAACGACGAGGCCAGGCGCCTCGGCATGACGCGCACCAAATTCGCCAATCCAAACGGTCTCCCCGACGAGCGTCAGGTGACGACCGCGCGCGACCTTGCCAAGCTCGCCCGCGCCATCATCATCGAGTTTCCGGAATATGCGGACTATTTCACGCAAACCCGGCTGCAGGTCGGCAAGCAGGTGCTGCGCACCCATAACGGGCTTCTCATCAGCTTCCCCGGCGCCGACGGCATGAAGACCGGCTTTATCTGCGACTCAGGCTTTAACGTCGTGGCGAGCGCAACCCGCGAGGGGCGCAAGCTGGTTGCCGTCGTGCTCGGCGAGCGCTCGGTCGCCTCGCGCCGCGACCGCGCCGTCGTGCTGCTTGAAAATGCCTACAAGCGCTATTTCTGGAAGTCGCTGTTCGGCACCAGTCTCGACGGGCTGGCGGTGCAGGCGTCACTCGCCGACGGCCCGGTCCATCTGCGCGACGATGTCTGCGGCGCCAAGCCGTCGCCCAAGCGCAAGAAGGGAACCACCGCCAAGGGCACGGCGAAGCTCCAGGGCCTCGATGCCGATATCGCCGCATCGCGCAGTTCGAGCGCGTCCGCGAGCAGTCAGAGCGCGAATTAGAGACCGCGAGACTTGGGCCCGCTGAAACCTCCCCTCCTCCCGCTCGCAGCTTTCGCATTTCTTTTGTGTCTCGGTATCCATCAGGGATACGCCGCGGAGCCGCCGGACAATGTCGCCGAAGCGCTGAAGGAAGCCGGTCAATACTGCAAGGATTTTGGCGGCACGCCCAACACCGACGCGGTGCTCGGCGTCGACGATGTCAACAAGGATGGCGGAGAGGATTGGATCGTCGACTATGCCAAGATGAAATGCGAGGGCGCCGACAATCCTTTATGCGTCAAGGGCGGCTGCACCTTGCAGCTTTATTTTTGGGACGGCGCGACGGCCTGGGATCTCGTCTTCGAGGATCTCGTGCAGAAATATAAATTCGGCAAGAAGAACGGCAAGCCGACAATGACGGTCACTACGTCGGGCGATCCCTGCAACAAGCCGAGCGCCCAGACCTGCACCTAT
>NZ_JBPCOU010000081.1:0-22493 GCF_050999895.1 Methyloceanibacter sp.
GGCCCGGCGTCCGAAAAATCTGCCGCGAAAGAGCATGCGTGAGAGCGCATGTGGCGCGCCGGACGGCGCCCGCCGCGATCCCATGGTCGCGGACACTTAATGTTTGCGCCTTTCGGCGCGCCACCCCTTATTGGGGTCGGAATATCTCAAGCCGACCCGGACGCTTGCGGCGTCGCGGTAATGAGACGCATGTCTTCGCGAAAGGATGACTTGAATCGACTGCGCAATCCCAAATAGGGCGAAACCGTGACTGCGAATGGCTCTCGCGAGCCAATCGTCCCGATTGACGCGGTGATGACGATGACGACGTCAATATCGAGGTTGCCGGGTGCGGACGTGAACGTTGGCGATTGATGCGGCATCGCCACCAATGCTGCGCGGAAACTCTTCAAGGCGGATAAAGTTGAATCTATCGGCGCAAGCCGAAGCTAGGGGATCGTCGCCTAGCGTGCAGTCGGGGGATTAGAGCCAAAGGAGGCTTCAGATGACCTCGTCTCTTCGTAATTCTATCGTTGTCATTGTTGTTGCCGGAAGCGCTGCGTTTGCAACCGCGCCGGTGTTCGCGGCCGATTTTGCCGGCGGCGATTTCTTCGGCACCTACAGCTATATCGGCCCGAGCGCCGACTATCCGCCTTATGTCGAGGCCGAGCCGGTCTATCCCGTTCCCGTCTATCCTGTGCCGCGATACGCGGCTCCGGTCTATCCTGCGCCCGTGGATGCTTATGACGGCCCGCCTGTCGAATATGTCGGGCCACCGCCGGTCGCGGGCTATGTCCCGCCGCCGGTCGGCTATTACGGGCCGCCTTCTGTCGGCTATGCCGAGCCTCCATTGGTCGAGGATTATGCGCTGGCGCCCGACTCCGGGATTGCCGTCGGCCTCGATTACTAGCGCCACGCCACATGACCTGCGAAGTTGACTCGTTTTGGATCTCGCTACGGGGTGCTCGATGAACTGCAAATCGCTGCTTTTGGCTGTGGCGCTCGCGGCCGCCGTCGTGCCCGAGGCATCCTTCGCACGCGAGGCTGGTGTCGCGGACGGGGTGGTCGCGAAAGAGCTGCTCGAAGAGCAGTTCGCCGGCGACCCCAGCAAGGAAGTCGTGACGCACACCTACAGCTTCCCGGCGGGAGCGATGGTGCCTTGGCACATTCATCCCGATGCGCATGAAATTGCCTATGTGCTCCAGGGCGATTTCGCGCTTGAGATCGAGGGACACGGTCGGAAGTCGTTGAAGGTGGGCGAGAGCTTCTATCTCGCGCCAAACCTCGTGCATCGCGGCATGAATGAGGGCAAGGAGCCGGTGAGGCTCTTCGTGGTTCGTATCAAGCCCAAGGACAAGCCGCTCGCCGTCGAGGTGGAGCGCTAGGCCGGGGTGCCGCGCCGCTCTTGCCACAATCCGTAAAGCCCGACAGCCCAGCCCGATATGGCCATGACCCAGTAAAAGAGCCGTTCTTTGTCCCCGAGCGCCGCGCCAAGCTGGTAAGGCGTGAAGGCTCCCAAGAGGACCGCGGCGGTGTAAAAGGCCGCGAAGGCCAGCACGAAGGCGGTGGCATAACGGGGCCGGTAGAAGCCGATAAAGCTGCCGACGACGCCCCAAAAGCATTGCACGGCGGCGTTCAGGGGGTCGAGGCGAAAGCCGAGCGCGAAATCGTTCGGGTCGGTGCCGAAGCCGTAATAGGCGTAGGCCAAGAGCAATAGGCCGCCTCGCGCCAGCAGAAGCACGCTGAGCCGCGCGCCCCAGACCACGAGCGGCGTCATGTCCGCATCGTCGTTAGCGAGAGCTTCGGCGGGGGCTTGCTTTTTTCCGGATTTCTCTGCCGTGATCGCCTCCTTTTGTGCGCCGCGACCCTAAGCTCGGGCTGAATCCTATTGGCCAGAGATCGTGCAGTTCGGCGGCGGCAGCGAGTCGACGGTGATCTTGCCGCCCGGAAGGGTGGTGGGCTCGAGGAACGTGCGCGTCATGAAGACATAGGCAGACGGCGGTTCGAGCGCCGCGATCTCCACCATGGCGTTGATGGCGATCGGCGTCTTGCTCAAGGGCGCTTCGGCGCGGCAACCCGACATTGTGGCGAACACAATGTCCTCGTCCTGGATCTGCTTCGCATCCAGCTTGCCGGTGACGCAGGCCTCGATCGCGGCCTTGTCCGGCATCATAACCGTCGCCGGCCCGGAAGCGCGAATGCCCATCACCGAGGTCTTCTTGCCGTCCACCTCGCCTTCGCGGATCTCTTTGGTCGCGGGCAAGGACATCTCGCCGAAGGAGCCCATGACCTTGAGGGTGCCTTCCGCGTCGCCCTCATAGATCATGGTCATCTGCGAAGGCTGACCGGCGTCGCGCTCTTCGCAGGTGATGCTCACCGGCTCCGCGCCCGCGCTGCAAGCGAAGAGGCCCGTTGAGAGGAGCAACACCGACGCGCGGGCGGCCGCGGCATAGCGGTGGAGGTTCAATTGGCTGCGGTCCTCGCGAATTCCCATCGTTCCCCTCATTGGATGCCATCGGGCGGGATCATCGGGCCGAAGCCCGCGTCTTGTCCATCGAGATCGGCAATTTGGCCCCTCTAGCGCCTTGCGCCCCGGCAAGATTGCATTTAACCAACCCTTCCCGCCGGCGCTGGTCCAGGAAGCGATCAGCGACCCGCTAGGCCGAAAATTGGAGGGATGTCATGGCGCGTAGCCGCATTGCGCTTATCGGGGGCGGCCAAATCGGCGGCACGCTCGCTCATCTTGCCGGCATAAGGGAGCTTGGCGAGATCATCATTTTCGACGTGGTCGACGGCATGCCGCAAGGCAAGGCGCTCGACCTGTCGCAATCGGCCCCCGTGGAAGGCTTCTCGGCGAAGTTCCGGGGCGTCAACGAATATGCGGAGATCAAGGACGCCGATGTGGTGATCGTCACTGCCGGCGTGCCGCGCAAGCCCGGCATGAGCCGCGACGATCTGATCGAGATCAACCTCAAGGTCATGGAGCAGGTTGGCGCCGGCTTGCGCAAATACGCGCCGGAAGCCTTCGTCATCTGCGTCACCAACCCGCTGGACGCCATGGTGTGGGCGCTCCAGAAGACGAGCGGCCTGCCGCGCAATAAGGTGGTCGGCATGGCGGGCGTGCTCGACGCCGCGCGCTTCCGCCTTTTCCTGTCCGAAGAATTCGATGTCTCGCCGGAAGACGTGACGGCGCTCGTGCTTGGCGGACATGGCGACACGATGGTGCCGCTGGTGCGCTATTCCACAGTGGCCGGCATTCCGCTGACCGATCTCGTGCGCATGCGCTGGATCACGCAGAAGCGGCTCGACGAGATCGTGCAGCGGACCCGCGACGGCGGCGCCGAGATCGTCGGCCTGCTGAAGACGGGCTCCGCCTTCTACGCGCCCGCCGCCGCTGCGCTGGAGATGGCGGAGTCGTATCTCAAGAACAAGAAGCGCGTGCTGCCCTGCGCCGCCTATCTCAATGGCGAGTACGGCGTGAAAGGCCTTTACGCCGGCGTGCCTGTCGTCATCAGCGCAAAGGGCGTCGAGCGCGTCGTCGAGATCGAGCTGACCTCCGCCGAGCAGGATATGTTCAATCACTCGGTCGAGTCGGTGAAGACGCTCGTCGAGCTTTGCCAGAGGATCGCGCCGAGCTTGGCTTAAGCGCCGGGGCGCGATCCACGCATTGCGGCAGCACGCATGAATATTCACGAATACCAAGCGAAGGACCTGTTGCGCGCCTATGGGGCGCCCGTTGCCGAAGGCCGCCTCGCGGAGACGGCGGAAGAGGCCGCGCGCGCGGCGAAGGAGCTCACCACCGACGTTCTGGTGGTGAAGGCGCAGATCCATGCCGGCGGCAGAGGCAAAGGCGGCGGCATCAAGCTCGTCAAAAGCCTTGAGGAGCTGCATGCCGAGGCTGATCGCATCCTGGGCAAGCCCCTGATCACGCCGCAGACGGGGCCGAAGGGCCGGCTCGTACGCCGCGTCTATATCGTCGAGGACACGAGCATCGTGCGCGAGCTTTACCTTTCGCTGCTCGTCGATCGCGCTAGCGGCCGCGTCGCTTTCGTCGCCTCGACGGAAGGCGGCGTGGATATCGAAAAAGTCGCCGCCGAAACGCCGGAAAAGATTCTCGCCGTGGATGTCGACCCGGCCACGGGGATGAGCCCGTTTTACGGCCGCATGATCGCGGCGGCGCTGCGGCTCGAGGGCGACCTCGGCAAGCAATGCGGCAAGCTCGTCGCGTCGCTCTACAAGCTCTTCATCGAGAAGGACGCGAGCCTGATCGAGATCAATCCGCTCGTTGTGACGAAGGATGGCCGCCTCGTGTGTCTCGATGCGAAGATGGCCTTCGACGACAATGCCATGTTCCGGCACCCGGACGTTGCCGAGCTGCGCGACATTCATGAGGAGGACCCGGCCGAGGTCGAGGCCTCCAAGCACGACCTCTCTTACGTGAAGCTCGACGGCAATATCGGCTGCATGGTCAACGGCGCCGGCCTCGCCATGGCCACCATGGACATCATCAAGCTGTATGGCGGCGAGCCCGCGAACTTTCTCGATGTCGGCGGCGGCGCCACCAAGGAACGCGTCACGGAGGCGTTCAAGATCATCCTTTCCGACCCGCATGTGCAGGGCGTGCTCGTGAATATTTTCGGCGGCATCATGCGTTGCGACACCATCGCCGAGGGCATCATCGCCGCGGCGCGCGAGGTGAAGCTCGCGGTGCCGCTCGTGGTGCGGCTGGAGGGCACGAATGTCGAGCGCGGCAAGAAGCTGCTGCAAGACTCCGGCCTTGCCATCATTCCCGCCGACGATCTCGACGACGCCGCGAAGAAGATTGTCGCCGCCGTGAAGGATGCCGCCTGATGGCTGTTCTCATCGAAAAGAGCACACGCGTCATCTGCCAAGGTTTTACCGGCGCGCAGGGCACGTTCCATTCGCAGCAGGCGACCGAGTACGGCACCAGCATGGTCGGGGGCGTCACGCCGGGCAAAGGCGGCAGCCAGCATCTCGGCCTGCCGGTGTTCGACACCGTGCTGGAAGCCGTGCGCGAAACCGGTGCGGATGCGAGCGTGGTCTATGTGCCGCCGCCCTTCGCCGCTGACGCCATCCTCGAAGCCATCGATGCCGAAGTGCCGCTGGTGGTATGCATCACCGAAGGCGTGCCCGTGCTCGACATGGTAAAGGTTAAGCGCGCGCTGTCCGGCAGCAAAACGCGCCTGATTGGGCCGAACTGCCCCGGCATCATCACGCCGGACCAGTGCAAGATCGGCATCATGCCAGGTCATATCCACAAGCCCGGCATTGTCGGGATCGTGTCGCGCTCGGGCACGCTGACATATGAGGCGGTGGCGCAGACCACGGCGGCCGGGCTTGGACAGTCGACCTGCATCGGCATCGGCGGCGATCCCGTGAACGGCACGAATTTCATCGACTGCCTCGCCTTATTCCTCGCTGACGATGCGACAGAGGCGATCATCATGATCGGCGAGATCGGCGGCAGCGCAGAGGAAGAGGCGGCCGCTTACCTGGCGGACGCCAAGACGAAGAAGCCCGCGGTGGGCTTTGTCGCAGGCTCGACCGCGCCGCCCGGGCGGCGCATGGGCCATGCCGGTGCCGTCATCTCAGGCGGTAAAGGCGACGCAAAGCATAAAATTGAGGCAATGCGCGCAGCCGGAATAGTCATGGCAGACTCGCCCGCCAGCCTTGGAACGACCCTTGCACGGGTATTACATCAAGGTTGAGCCCCGGCGCCCAACGCTCGCCGTTTTTGCCGTTCACGCCGGGTATCGCAACAACCGGCAGGAGATTCGATGACACGGCATGAGCTGAACGACGTGTTTGCACGCACGTCGTTCCTACAAGGCGCGAACGCTACCTATCTCGCCGCGCTTTACGCAAGCTATCAAAGCAATCCCAACTCCGTAGATCCCGAGCTGGCTGATTTCTTCGCGAGCCTCGACGACATCAAGGCCGACGTTCTCGCCGAGGCGCGCGGACCGTCATGGCAGCGCCGCAATGGCGGCGCGGCCCGCATTGAAGATGACGGTTCGGGCGCGATCGTCGGCGATCGCAGCGCCGTTGACGCGGCGCGCGATACGCTGGGTGCACGCCTGCTGATCCGCGCGTACCGCACCCGCGGTCATCTCGTCGCCAAGCTCGACCCGCTGGAGCTCACTACACGCCGCGAGCATCCCGAGCTCAAGCCGAAGAGCTACGGCTTCACCAAGGCGGACTACGATCGCCCGATCTATATCGGCGGCGCGTTCGGCCTCGAATTCGCGACCGTGCGCCAGCTGCTCGATGTTCTGAAGCGCACCTATTGCAACACCATCGGCGCCGAATACATGCATATCTCCGATCCCGAACAGCGGGCGTGGATCCAAGAGCGCATCGAGGGCAGGGAGATCGGCTTCACGCCGGAAGGCAAGAAGGCGATCCTGAAGAAGCTGATCGAAGCCGAGACCTTCGAGCGCTTTATCGACGTGAAATATACCGGCACCAAGCGCTTCGGCCTCGATGGCGCGGAGTCCACGGTGCCGGCGCTGGAGCAGATCATCAAGCGCGGCGGCCAGCTCGATCTCGGCGAGATCGCGATCGGGATGCCGCATCGCGGGCGCCTGAACGTGCTCGCCAATGTCATGGCCAAGCCTTACCGGGCGATCTTCAACGAGTTCAAGGGCGGCAGCGCGCATCCCGACGAGATCGAAGGTTCGGGCGACGTGAAATATCATCTCGGCGCATCGTCGGATAGGGAGTTCGACGGCAATCGTGTGCATCTGTCGCTGAGCTCGAACCCATCACATCTGGAAATTGTCGACCCCGTTGTTTTGGGCAAGGTGCGCGCGAAGCAAGACCAGGCGCACGACAAGGAGCGCCGCCAGGTGCTGCCGCTGCTGCTGCATGGCGATGCGGCCTTTGCCGGGCAGGGTGTGGTGGCGGAATGTTTCGGCCTGTCCGGCTTGCGCGGCCACCGCACCGGCGGCTCGCTGCATTTCATCGTCAACAACCAGATCGGCTTCACCACGGCGCCGCGCTTCGCCCGCTCCTCGCCCTATCCGTCGGACGTAGCGAAGATGATCGACGCGCCGATCCTGCATGTGAACGGCGACGATCCCGAAGCCGTCGTGCATGTCGCCAAGATCGCTATCGAGTTCCGCCAACGCTTTGGCAAACCGGTCGTGATCGACATGTTCTGCTATCGCCGCTACGGCCATAACGAGGCCGACGAGCCCGCCTTCACGCAGCCGCTGATGTATCAGCGCATCCGCCAGCATCCCACCGTGGTCGAGCTCTATACGCGGCGGCTGATCGAGGAAGGGCTGCTCACGCGTGAGGAGATCGAGGCGCAGCAGGCCGAGTTCCGCGCCTATCTGGAGACGGAGTTTGCCGCGAGCGACGCGTATCGTCCGAACCGCGCCGACTGGCTCGACGGCAAATGGTCCGGCATCGGCCTGGCGGAGGAAGGCGCCCGGCGGGGCATGACCGCCGTCGACATGGAGGTGCTGAGGGAGGTCGGCCGCAAGCTCACCACTATCCCGAAAAGCTTCCACCCGCATAAGACCGTCGTGCGCATCATGGCCAATCGGCGCAAGATGATCGACGATGGCGTGGGGCTGGACTGGGCGACGGCGGAGTCGCTCGCCTATGGCACGCTTCTGATCGAGGGCTATCGCGTGCGGCTGTCGGGCCAGGACAGCGAGCGCGGCACGTTCTCCCAGCGCCACGCGGTGCTGATGGATCAGGAGAACGAGAAGAAATACACGCCGTTGAAGCACATCTCCAAGGAGCAGGGCCCGTTCGAGGTCATCAACTCGATGCTCTCGGAGGAGGCGGTGCTTGGCTTCGAATATGGCTATAGCCTCGCCGAGCCCAACGCTCTCGTTCTCTGGGAGGCGCAGTTCGGCGATTTCGCCAATGGCGCACAGGTCGTCGTCGACCAGTTCATCTCATCGGGCGAACGCAAATGGCTGCGCATGTCCGGCCTCGTGCTGCTGCTGCCGCATGGCTATGAGGGGCAGGGCCCCGAACATTCCTCGGCACGGCTTGAGCGTTATTTGCAGCTTTGCGCCGAAGACAATTGGCAGATCGTCAACTGCACCACGCCAGCCAACTATTTCCACGTGCTACGGCGCCAGCTTCACCGCCAGTTCCGCAAGCCGCTGGTGATCATGACGCCGAAGTCGCTTCTTCGTCATAAGCGCGCGGTATCGGAGCTTGATGAGCTCGGACCAGGCTCGAGCTTCCACCGGGTCCTATGGGATGATGCGCAGATCTCACCGGCCGACACCGTACAACTCGTGCCCGACGACCAGATGCGGCGGGTCGTGCTCTGCTCCGGCAAGGTCTATTACGATCTCTACGAGGAGCGCGGCAAGCGCGGCGTCAATGATGTCTATCTGCTGCGGCTGGAGCAGCTTTATCCCTTCCCGGCCCGCGCCCTCATTCAGGATCTGTCGCGCTTCAAGGACGCGGAGATGGTGTGGTGCCAGGAGGAGCCGAAGAATATGGGCGCCTGGAGCTTTATCGAGCCCAACCTTGCGTGGGTGCTCGATCATATCGGCGCCAAGCACCGGCGTCCGCGCTATGCTGGGCGTCCGTCTTCGGCGGCGACGGCGACCGGGCTCATGAGCAAGCATCTGCGCGAGTTGCAGTCATTTCTCGATGAGGCTTTAAACTAGATCGGGCGGCGAGCAGGGGCAGGAGCCATGGCGACAGATATTCGCGTGCCGAGCCTGGGTGAATCCGTCACTGAGGCCACCGTTGGGCAGTGGTTCAAGCAGGCGGGCGACGCGGTCACAGCCGACGAGCCGCTGGTCGAACTCGAAACCGACAAGGTGACGGTCGAGGTGCCGGCGCCTGTCTCCGGCGTGCTCTCCGATATCATCGTCAAATCCGGCGACACGGTCGCGGTCGGTACCGTGCTCGGCGCGATTGCCGAGGGCGCCGGCAAGGATGCACCGCCTAAGCAAAAGTCCGTGGAGTCCGCGCCCGCGGAAATGGCAGCAGTGCGGCCCGGTGCCAAGATGGCTCCCCCGCCAGAGCCAGTCACTAAGAAGGGTGCTGTCGCGTCTCCTGAAGAGCCGGTGCAGCCACGCGCCGAAACGCCGCCGCTCGAGCGGGAGCCGTTCCAACGCGAAGAGATCAGCCTCGAAGATATGCAGCCGTCGCCTGCCGCGCGCAAACACCTCGCCGAGCAGGGCCTGAGCGCCCACGACGTCACAGGCTCCGGCCGCCGCGGCCAGGTCTTGAAGCAGGACGTGCCCGTTGCCGGCGCCGCCGACGCCTTGCTGGCGCGGGCGCGGAGACCAGCTCCGATGCCCTCAATGCGATCGCCCATCGCACCCCGTGACGAAGCGCGCGAGGAGCGCGTGCGCATGACGCGGCTGCGGCAGACCATCGCCAAGCGGCTGAAGGAAGCGCAAGACACCGCCGCGATGCTCACCACGCTCAACGACTTGGATATGAGCGCGGTGATGGAGCTTCGGCGCGAATATCGCGACGCCTTCGAGAAGCGCCACGGCGTCAAGCTCGGCCTAATGGGTTTCTTCGTCAAGGCGGCGACGCAGGCGCTGAAGGACATTCCCTCCGTCAATGCCGAGATCGACGGCGAGGATATCGTCTACAAGAATTACTATCATGTCGGCGTCGCGGTCGGCACCGAGCGCGGGCTGGTGGTCCCGGTGCTGCGCAATGCCGATCAGATGAGCCTCGCCGAGATCGAGTCCGGCATCGCGGAGTTTGGCGCGCGTGCGCGCGACGGTAAGCTCAAGCTTGAGGAGATGCAGGGCGGCACCTTCACCATCTCCAATGGCGGCATCTACGGCTCGTTGCTGTCGACGCCGATCCTCAACGCGCCGCAATCCGGCATTCTCGGCATGCACCGCATCGAGGAGCGCGCGGTAGTGCGCGCCGGCCAGATCGTTGTGCGGCCGATGATGTATCTCGCGCTTTCCTACGACCACCGCCTCGTCGACGGCAAAGAGGCCGTGACCTTTCTCGTGCATATAAAGGACGCGATCGAGAACCCCGCTCGTCTCGTCCTCGACCTTTAATGCCGCGCCCACCCAATTCCGCGGATTTGTTGGACCCGGCGACTGTATCTGCCCCAAGGTGATGCCCTCGGCAGGCAATAGAGTGACCACACAATGCGCCTATTCGGCATTTTTCTAAGGATTTCCGCGATTTTGGCGACGCTGGGCCTCGCGCAGCTTGACGGGACTTTGGGATGCGGGACGCGGCGAGGAGACTTTGACGCCAGACGACTAAGGGGGAAGACAATTTTATGAGTTACGACCTCGCCGTCATCGGCACGGGACCTGGCGGCTATGTCTGCGCAATTCGCGCGGCGCAACTCGGGCTGAAGGTGGCCGTGATCGAGAAGCGCGCCACCCATGGCGGCACCTGCCTCAATGTCGGCTGCATTCCGTCCAAGGCGCTGCTGCATGCCAGCGAGCTTTATGCGGAAGCGGGTCACAGTTTTGCGGCGATGGGCATCAAGGTGAAGCCCGCGCTCGATCTTGCCGCCATGCTCGCGTTCAAGGACGAGGGCGTGAAGGGCAATGTCGACGGCGTCGCGTTTCTCCTGAAGAAGAACAAGATCGACCATTTTCACGGGACCGGCTGCATCGCGGCGCCGGGCGAGGTCGAGGTCACGTTCATCAACGGCGAAAAGCAGATGGTCGACGCGAAGAGCATCGTCATTGCAACAGGATCGAGCGTGGCCGCGATTCCGGGCGTCGCGATCGACGAGAAGCAGATCGTGTCCTCGACCGGGGCTTTGTCGCTGCCGGAGGTGCCGAAGCGTCTGGTGGTGATCGGCGCGGGCTATATCGGGCTTGAGCTTGGGTCGGTGTGGGCGCGGCTCGGCGCGGAAGTGACCGTGGTCGAAATGCTCGACCGTGTCGCGCCAAGTCTCGATGCAGAAGCGGCGAAGCAGCTTCAGCGCGTGCTCACGAAGCAGGGCATGAATTTCAGGCTCGGCACCAAGGTCGCGAAGGTCGAGACAAAAGGCAAGAGCTGCACGCTGACGCTCGAGCCCGCGAAGGGCGGCAAGGCGGAGACGCTCGACTGTGACGTGGTGCTGGTCGCCATCGGCCGCGTGCCGAACACCGAGGAGCTAGGCCTGGCCGACGCCGGCGTGGCGACCGACAATCGCGGCCGTGTCGTCGTCGACGAGAATTTTCAGACCAACGTGTCCGGCGTTTACGCCATCGGCGATGTCATCCGCGGTCCGATGCTCGCGCATAAAGCCGAGGACGAAGGAATCGCGGTCGCAGAAATTCTTGCCGGTCAGGTGGGTCACGTGAATTACGATGCGATCCCGAGCGTCGTCTACACCGCGCCGGAAGTGGCCTCGGTTGGCAAGACCGAGGAGGAGCTGAAAGCGGCCGGTATCGCGTATCGGGTCGGCAAATTTCCCTTCACTGCGAATGGCCGCGCCAAGGTCAACCGCACCACCGAAGGCTTCGTCAAACTGCTGGCGGAGGAGGGCAGCGACCGTGTGCTCGGCGTGCACATTATCGCCGCAGACGCCGGCACCATGATCGCCGAAGCCGTCGTGCTCATGGAGTTCGGGGGTTCGGCGGAGGATCTCGCGCGGATCTGTCATGCGCATCCGACGCTCAACGAGGCGATCAAAGAGGCAGCGCTCGCCGTCGACAAGCGCGCCATCCATATGTGACGCCTAGCGGCGGCGGGCCACGCGCCGTTTGGGCTTTGACAATCGTGTGGCGCGCACCGACTCTTCTTCGACCACCGGACGCATGACGCCCTCCGGCGTGTCGGATAGCACGGAGGCGACGAGCGCGGCGAAGCCGACAAACTCGATCACGCCGATGATGGCGGACCCCATCCCCAACGGTCGCGCGTATCGGCCCAGTCCGACGCACCGCACCGTTCACCCAGGACGCGAGCTGCACATTCGCGGGATAGATCAGGCCCCACCACAAAAGCAGAGCACCGCGGTCAGCGCCATCGGCATGGATTTCCCCTGGCAGTTACGAGCGCGGATGCGCGCTCGTATAGATCTTGAGCAAATGCGCGCGGTCGACTTCGGTGTAGCCCTGCGTGGTCGAGAGGCTGGCGTGACCGAGCAGCTCCTGGATCGCGCGCAGATCAGCACCTGCGCCGAGCAGATGCGTGGCGAAGGAATGCCTGAGCGCATGGGGAGTCGCGGTGTCGGGGAGACCGAGCGCGCCGCGCGAGCGCGCAATGGCGAGCTGTAGGATGCGCGGCGAGAGTTGTCTCCCTTGCGCGCCCACGAAGAGCGGGCCATCGGCGGGAAGCGGCAAAGGGCACAGGTCGAGATAGGCTTCAACCGCCTCGCGCGTGATGGGAAGCACGGGCACCACGCGGGTCTTGCCGCCTTTGCCGAGCACGCGCAGCATGTCGCGGCCCTTGATCGGCGCGTCGCGGCGGTTGAGGGACAATGCTTCTGAGATGCGCAAGCCCGATCCGTAGAGAAGCGTCAGCACGGCAGTATCGCGCGCGGTGATCCAGTCCGGTGCGTCGGGTGAGGCGATATCGGCGCTCTCGATCAGGGCGGTGGCTTTCGGCGCGGTGAGCGGCTTCGGCACCGAATGCGGGATCTTGGGCAGCGAGACGGTACGCACGGCGTCGTTCTTGCCGAAACCGCGGCGTTCAAGGAAGCGATAGAACATGCGGAGCGCCGACAGTGCGCGCGACAGGCTGCGGCTGCCGACGCCGGTCATGCGGCGTGCGGCGAGAAAGGCGCGCACATCGCGTGCGGAGAGGGAAAAGAGACGCGGCAAATCGGGCAGGCAATTGCCATGCGGCCCGAGGAAGGCCAGAAACTGGCCGAGGTCGCGGGCATAGGCTTCGCTAGTTTTGGGCGAAAGCTGCCGCTCGGTCGATAAATAGGTCAGCCAGGACGCGGCCGCGTCCTTGACGTCCTGCGCCGCGCTCAAGCCTTCAGTTCTTGATTCCGCCACGTGGCAACCCCGGCATTGCGGCGCCCTAGCCGCCGAATCGATATCATGAGACACGACTCCTTCTCGCAGCTTAACCGGAAAGGCCGCCTGCTTGGCTAAATCCGCAACGCAGCCTGTGACGGTTCCAGTGCTTTTGCCGCTCGCATTGCCGGCGCCCTACGATTACGCCGTGCCGGAGGGCATGCAGGTGGCGCCGGGGCGGTTCGTGGTCGTGCCGCTCGGATCCGTGGAATATCTGGGCGTAGTGTGGACGCGCCCCGAGGGCGCGGAGCCGCCCAAGATCAATCCCGACAAGCTGCGCGGCATCATCGAAGTGGTGGACGATGTTCCGCCCTTGCCGCCGGTCTCGCTCGCGTTTGCCGATGGGGCCGCGGCATACAATCTCTCCACGCCCGGCATGGTGCTGCGCATGATGATGAGCGCGAGCCAGGCCTTCACGCCGCCCACGCCGCGTTTTGGCGTGCGCCTCGTGGGGCAGCCGGAACGCCTGACGCCCGCCCGCGCCCGGGTGCTGGAGCTCGCGCGCAACGGCATGATCTGGACCAAGTCGAGCCTGGCGGAAGCTGCCGGCGTCAGTGCAGGCGTCGTCAATGGCCTGGTCGAGACCGGGGCGCTCGTCATGGAGAAGCTGCCCGATCCGTGGGCCGTGCCATTCGATCTTGCGAAGGGGCGCGCGCGGTTGACGCCGGAGCAGGCCGAGGCTGCGGACGCGCTGCTTCAGCAGACCGGGGACGGCTTCGCCGTGAGCCTGCTCGACGGCGTCACCGGTTCCGGCAAGACGGAAGTGTATTTCGAGGCGATCGCCGCCGCGCTTGAGCGGGGCCAGCAGGCGCTGGTGCTGATCCCAGAGATCGCACTTACCAGTCAGTTTCTGACGCGTTGCGAAGAGCGCTTCGGCGCGAAGCCGGCCGAGTGGCACTCGGGGCTCGCCGGGCCCATGCGCGGGCGGGTCTGGCGCGCGGTGGCGCAAGACGAGGCCCAGCTCGTGGTCGGCGCCCGCTCCGCCCTGTTCCTGCCCTTTCCAAATCTCGGTCTCATCGTCGTGGATGAGGAGCACGACCAAAGCTACAAGCAGGAGGAGCGCGTGCCCTATCAGGCGCGCGACATGTCCGTGCTGCGCGGCTCGCTCGGGCAATGCCCTGTGGTCCTGAGTTCGGCCACGCCCTCCATCGAGAGCCTCGTGAACGTGGCGCGGCGCTACCACCACATCCGCCTTGCCGAGCGCTACAAGGCCGCGAGCCTGCCTGTGATCGACGCCATCGACATGCGCGCGACGCCGCCGGAGCGCGGCCGCTGGCTGTCGCCACCACTGGTCGAAGCGGTGGCCGAAACGCTGGCGCGGGGCGAGCAGGCGCTGCTGTTCCTCAATCGCCGCGGCTATGCGCCGATCACGCTCTGCCGCAAATGCGGCTTCCGCTTCGAGTGTCCCAACTGCTCCGCATGGCTCGTCGAGCATCGCTTCCGCCGGCGGCTCGAGTGTCACCATTGCGGCACCTTCGTGCCCATTCCCGAGACCTGTCCCAATTGCGGAGCGGAAGAGTCGCTCGTCGCGTGCGGGCCTGGCATCGAGCGCATCGCCGAGGAGGTGGCCGAACTCTTTCCCGATGCGCGCCGCGTGCTCCTGTCGAGCGACATTACCCCCAGCATTACCGATCTGCGCGAGACCTTGCGCGAGATCGAGGAGCGCGAGGTTGACGTGATCATCGGCACACAGCTCGTGGCCAAGGGTCACCATTTTCCAGGTCTCGCTCTTGTCGGCGTGGTCGATGCCGATCTCGGTCTCGCGCATGCCGATCCGCGCGCGGCGGAACGCACCTTCCAGCTCATGCATCAGGTGACGGGACGCGCTGGACGCGCGGCCATCAAGGGGCGCGGCGTGATCCAGACCTTTATGCCGGAGCATCCGGTGATTCAGGCGCTCGTATCCGGCGACCGCGACACCTTCCTGGAGCGCGAGATCGCCGCACGAAAAGACGCCGGCCTGCCGCCTTTCGGACGGCTCGCGTCCCTCCTCGTCACCGGCAGCTCGCGTCAGGCGGCGGAGGCCTATGCCCGCGATGTTGCCCGCGCGGCGCCGCAGGCGGCAAAGATCCATGTGCTCGGGCCGGCCGAGGCGCCGCTCGCCGTCATTCGCGGCCGCTACCGCTTTCGCCTGCTGGTGAAGTCGGCCCGCGAGGCCGATCTCCAGGCCTATTTGCGGCTGTGGCTCAAGGATGCGCCGAAGCCCAAAGGCAACGTCCGCGTCCAGGTCGACGTCGACCCTTACTCGTTCCTTTGACCGCCCGCCCAGGCCTGCTCCATATCAGCGCCAAGGGACCGGCAAATGCCTTATCTTTCTGGAGAATCCGACCCCCGATTGTTGCGCGGCCCTTTGGCCTATGTTAAACGCACGCCGGGCTTCCGGGGGGCCGTTAGCGGCGCTTTTCGCCTGTTGACGCGGGGTCTCAATCAAGAAAGAGCTGGGTTTGACGGGCGCGACCGATGCTAAGGCGGCCGCCCGGGGAAAGGCGTTTCGAGTGGCAGGCGAAGATCAATCAAGCGCAGGCGTAGCGGGCCGTTATGCCACCGCTTTGTTCGACCTCGCGCGCGAGGCGAAGGTGCTCGACAAGGTCGAAACCGACCTCAATCGCTTCGGCGAGGCGCTCAATTCCTTCGAAGACCTGACGACCTTGATCAAGAGCCCGCTCTTCAGCGCAAGCGAGCAGCAGGGGGCGCTGGCCGCGATCCTGGAGAAGCTCAAGATCGAGGGTCTGACGCGGAATTTCCTCCTGCTCGTCGCCGAGAATCGCCGGCTGTTCGCCACCCCTGCCATGCTGCGTGCCTTCCGTGGCCTGCTGGCGCGGCATCGCGGCGAGGTGAGCGCCGAAGTTCTGTCAGCGACGAAGCTCAAGGATACGCAGCGCACGGCGCTGAAGCAGGCGCTCAAGGCTGCGCTCGGCAAGGACGTGCAGCTCGAGGAGGGGGTCGATCCGGGCCTGCTCGGCGGCCTCGTCGTCACAATCGGCAGCCGCATGATCGACACGTCGCTCCGCACGAAACTCAATAGTCTCAAGCATGCCATGAATGAGGTTGGTTGATGGATATCCGCGCCGCTGAGATCTCCTCGATCCTGAAGGAGCAGATCAAGAATTTCGGGCAGGAGGCGGAAGTCTCCGAGATCGGCCAGGTGCTGTCGGTCGGCGACGGCATCGCCCGCGTTTACGGCCTCGACAAGGTCCAGGCCGGCGAGATGGTCGAGTTCGCCGACGGCACGCGCGGCATGGCGCTCAATCTCGAGATCGACAATGTCGGCATCGTGATTTTCGGCGACGACCGCCACATCAAGGAAGGCGACATCGTCAAGCGCACCGGGGCCATCGTCGAGGTGCCGGTCGGCAAGGGCTTGCTCGGCCGCGTGGTGGACGGTCTCGGCAATCCGATCGACGGCAAAGGCCCCATCCAGTCCGACGAAAAGCGCCGCGCCGACGTGAAGGCGCCGGGCATCATTCCCCGCCAATCCGTGCACGAGCCGATGCAGACCGGCCTCAAGGCCATCGACGCGCTGATCCCCATCGGCCGTGGCCAGCGCGAGCTGATCATTGGCGACCGCCAGACCGGCAAGACCGCCATCATCCTCGACGCCATCCTCAATCAGAAATCGATTAACGAGCGCGGCGACGAGAAGGTGAAGCTCTATTGTATCTATGTCGCCATCGGGCAGAAGCGCTCGACCGTCGCGCAATTCGTGAAGGTGCTCGAGGATAACGGCGCGCTGCCATATTCCATTGTCGTCGCCGCCACCGCGTCGGATCCGGCGCCCATGCAGTTCCTGGCGCCCTTCGCCGGCTGCGCCATGGGGGAGTATTTCCGTGACAACGGCATGCACGCGCTGGTGGCTTACGACGATCTTTCCAAGCAGGCGGTGGCCTATCGCCAGATGTCGCTTCTGCTCCGCCGTCCGCCCGGACGCGAAGCCTATCCCGGAGACGTTTTCTATCTGCATTCCCGCCTGCTGGCGCGCGCGGCCAAGCTCAACGCCGATAACGGCTCGGGCTCGCTGACAGCGCTGCCGGTGATCGAGACGCAGGCCAACGACGTGTCGGCATATATTCCGACCAACGTGATCTCCATCACCGACGGCCAAATCTTCCTCGAGACGGACCTGTTCTATCAGGGCGTCCGGCCTGCGGTGAACGTCGGTCTGTCAGTCTCCCGCGTGGGCTCCGCCGCGCAGGTGAAGGCGATGAAGCAGGTCGCCGGCAAGATCAAAGGCGAGCTCGCGCAATATCGCGAGATGGCGGCCTTCGCGCAGTTCGGCTCCGACCTCGATGCCACTACCCAGCGCCTGCTCAATCGCGGCGCGCGCCTGACGGAGCTTCTGAAGCAGCCGCAATTCTCGCCGCTCAAGGTCGAGGAGCAGGTCGTGGTGATCTATGCCGGCGTCAACGGCTATCTCGATCCCCTGCCGGTGTCGGACGTGCAGCGCTTCGAGGCCGAGCTGCTGCGCTATATGCGCGACAAGCATCCGGGCATACTCGACACCATCCGCGACAGGAAAGAGCTTTCCAAGGAAACCGAGGCAGCGCTCAAGGGCGCCGTCGACAGCTTCTCCAAGGCCTTCGCCTAAGATGGCTTTGATGTTGGGGAGCGATAGGACCTAGCCATGGCTTCGCTGAAGGAGCTGCGCAATCGCATCGCCAGCGTGAAGGCGACGCAGAAGATCACCAAAGCCATGCAGATGGTGGCGGCGGCGAAGCTTCGGCGCGCGCAGATGGCGGCGGAGGCCGCGCGGCCCTACGCCACGCGCATGGAAGCCGTGCTCGCAAGCCTTACCGGCGCGCTGGCCGGGCATGAAGGCGGCTCGCCGCTCATGGTTGGCACCGGCAAGGACGATGTGCATCTGCTCGTCGTGTGCACCGCCGAGCGCGGGCTTTGCGGCGGCTTCAATTCCTCGATCGTTCGCCTGGCGCGCGAGCACATCAACCGCCTTCTCGCCGAGGGCAAGGACGTGAAGATCTTTTGCGTGGGCCGCAAGGGTTTCGACCAGTTGAAGCGCCAATATGCCTCGCGCATCATCGAGGTCGTCGAGTTTAGGGGCGTGCGGCAGCTCGGCTTCGAGCATGCCGAGAAGGCCGCGCAGATGGTGCTCGACCTGTTCGCGCGCGGCGAGTTCGACGTGGCGACGCTGTTCTTTTCGCGGTTCCGCTCCGTGATAAGCCAGATCCCGACGGCGCAGCAAATCATCCCGGCGCAAGTCCCGGAAAATGCGCCGCCTGCCGACGAACTCCTCAAAGGAGCGGTTTACGAATACGAGCCCGACGAGGCCGAAATCCTCACCGATCTTCTGCCGCTCAACATCACGGTGCAGATCTTCAAGGCGCTGCTGGAGAACGCTGCGTCGGAGCAGGGCGCGCGCATGGGCGCCATGGACAGCGCCACCCGCAACGCCGGTGAGATGATCGACCGCCTCACCATGAGCTACAACAGGTCGCGCCAAGCCATGATCACCAAGGAGCTGATCGAAATCATCTCCGGTGCCGAGGCACTCTAGTATTTAGGACGCAAGGAAACTCGCATGGTCAAGAAAGCCGCCGTCGTCGCAGAGACGAAGAAGCAAGAGAAGAAGATCGCCGAAGGCAAGGGCGCGGAGGGCGAGGTGCGCCAGGTCATGGGCGCCATCGTCGACGTGCAGTTCAGCGATCAGCTGCCTGAGATTCTGAACGCGCTCGTGACGGACAATCAGGGCAATCGCCTGGTGCTTGAGGTCGCCCAGCATCTTGGCGAGAACACCGTGCGCACCATCGCCATGGACTCCACAGAGGGACTGGTGCGCGGGCAGAAGGTCACCGATACGGGCGAGGCGATCTCGGTTCCCGTGGGGGAGGAGACCTTGGGCCGCATCATGAATGTCGTGGGTGAGGCGGTCGATGAGGCCGGTCCCATCAAGACGGCCGAGCGACGCCCCATCCATGCGCCGGCACCCTCTTATGTCGACCAATCAACCGAAGCCGAGATCCTCGTCACCGGCATCAAGGTCGTGGATTTGCTCGCGCCTTACGCCAAGGGCGGCAAGATCGGCCTGTTCGGCGGCGCGGGCGTGGGCAAGACCGTGCTCATCCAGGAACTCATCAACAACGTCGCCAAGGCGCATGGCGGCTTCTCGGTGTTCGCCGGCGTCGGCGAGCGCACGCGCGAGGGCAACGACCTTTATCACGAGTTCATCGAGTCCGGCGTGAACAAGGATCCGCAGAAGAACAACGGCTCGACCGCGGGCTCCAAATGCGCGCTGGTTTACGGCCAGATGAACGAGCCTCCGGGCGCCCGTGCGCGTGTCGGCCTCTCCGGCCTGACCGTTGCCGAATATTTCCGTGACCAAGGCCAGGACGTGCTGTTCTTCGTCGACAACATCTTCCGTTTCACGCAGGCGGGGTCCGAGGTGTCGGCGCTTCTGGGCCGCATTCCCTCGGCCGTGGGCTATCAGCCGACGCTCGCCACCGACATGGGCGCGCTCCAGGAACGCATCACCACGACGCACAAGGGCTCCATCACCTCGGTGCAGGCCATCTACGTTCCTGCCGACGATTTGACCGACCCGGCGCCGGCCACGTCGTTCGCGCATTTGGACGCCACGACGGTGCTGTCGCGCTCCATCGCGGAGAAGGGCATCTATCCTGCCGTGGATCCGCTCGATTCCACCTCGCGCATGCTGTCGCCGCTGATCGTCGGCGAGGAGCATTACGCCGTTGCCCGGCGCGTGCAGGAAATCCTGCAGCGCTACAAGGCGCTCCAGGACATCATTGCCATTCTCGGCATGGATGAGCTGTCGGAGGAGGACAAGATCGCGGTTGCGCGCGCGCGCAAGATCGAGCGCTTCCTGTCGCAGCCTTTCTTCGTCGCCGAAGTGTTTACCGGCAGCCCCGGCAAGTTTGTCGATCTCGCCGATACGATCCGCGGCTTTAAGGAGCTTTCGGAAGGCAAATACGATCATTTGCCCGAGGCAGCGTTCTACATGGTCGGCACCATCGAGGAGGCGGTCGATAAGGCGGAGAAGTTCGCCGCCGAAGCCGCGTAAGGTCGATCATGCCTGATCCGTTCAAATTCGAGCTCGTATCGCCGGCGCGGCTCGTCGTGTCCGGCGATGTCGAGCAGGTGCTGGTGCCGGGCTCCGAAGGCGACTTCACCGTGCTCGCCTATCATGCCCCGGTCCTGACGACACTGCGGCCGGGGGTGGTGGATATCGTGACCGCCGGCGGCGAGAGCGTGCGTTATTTCGTGCGCGGCGGATTTGCCGAGGTCGGACCCGCCGGGCTCACGATCCTTGCCGAGACGGCGGTCGATCTGGCCGAGATGGACGCAAGCGATCTCGTGCAGTCGATCGAAAATGCCGAGGAGGACGTTCAGGACGCCAAGGACGATCTCGCGCGGGACCGGGCGCAGACCAAGCTCGACCAGCTTCGCCAGGTGCAGGGCGCTCTCAACCTCTAGCTGCCTCCCAAGAGACAATCTGGCACATCGCGTTATGGCATCGACCCAAGTCTTGGTATAAGGCGGATTCGGAGGGGGGAGCTCTTATCCGCGAAGATCCGGGGACGCCGGACACGCCAGGAGCGGCACCAAGAATGCAGCAGAAGACCGAGACGAAAGCGGTGCGTTCGCTCACCTTCGGCCTTGAGCGCCTCGGCCTGCTTGCGCTCCGCTATCCCATTCTTGCCGCTGTCATTGTCGGCGCGCTGACGGTCGCCGCTGGGTTCGGCTATAGCAGGATCCAGGTCGACGATTCTCTTTCGGAATTGTTCCGCACCGACACGCAGGAATTTCGCGACTACGAGACGATCTCCGAGCGCTTCCCGTCGAGCGAATATGATGTCCTTATCGTCGTCAGCGGCAAGGGACTGCTGCAGCGGAAATCCGTCGAAGCGCTCCGCGATCTGGTCATCAACCTGCAATTTGTGGACGGCATGGACGGCCAGGTCTCGCTCTTTTCAGCGCGCGAAGCGCCGGAGCCCGGCAAGATCCCCGGTCCGGTATTCCCGGCAGAACTGCCCACGGGCGAGGCTTACAAGGACCTAATCGACCAGGTCCGTCGCAACGAGATTATTTCCGGCAAGCTGCTTTCCGAGGACGGCACACTTACCCTCATCCTGCTTGCTCTCGATCGCAAGGTCGTGGCCGAGCAGGGCTTGGGCCATGTCGTGAAGCAGATCGACGACACGGCGAAGGAATATCTGAAGGATACCGGGCTGCAGATGCAGCTCTCCGGCGCACCGGTGATGCAGCTCGAGATCCGCAATGCCGTGGAGCGCGACCGCTTCAAATATAACGTGCTCGGATTTCTGTTCGGCGCCATCATCGCCTACGCCTTCTTCCGGCGCTTCTCTCTGATGGTGATCGCCGCGCTGCCGCCGGTCGTTGCCATAATCTGGTCGCTCGGCACGTTCGGGTGGCTCGGCTTCAAGCTCAATCTCTTCTTAAACGTCATGATCCCGCTGATCATGGTTCTTGGCTTCTCCGATTCCATGCAGCTCACGGTCGCCATGCGCAATCGCCTGGTAGAAGGCGACCGCCGCATCAAGGCGGCGCGGTATTCCACCCTCGTGGTGGGCCCCGCTACCGTGCTGTCGTCGGCGACAGCCTTTTTCTCCTTCGTTGCGCTGTTCTTCTCGGAGTCGGCGCTGATCCGGACCTTCGGCTTCGCCGGCGCTCTCTCGACCATGATTGCGTTCCTGGCCTGTATCGTGCTGGTGCCGCTCCTGACGCGCATGCTGATCCCGCGCAACACGGCCAAGTACACGGAAAATTTGCGGAGCCACAATTCGGCGATGGAGTGGCTGCAGCGCGCCTGCGGCTGGATTGCCGAGATCGGCGTGCGGCATCCCAAAACCATTGTCAGCCTTGGCCTGGCGCTCGTTATCGGTCTTGGCGCGATCTACGTCACCCTCACCCCGCGCTACCGGCTCGCGGACCAGGTGCCTGATCGCGAGCAGGCGGTGGCGGCAAGTGCACAGCTTGACGATAAGCTGACCGGCGCTAACCCGCTTCACGTCATGGTCGATTATCCGAAAAACCTTACGCTCTACGATCCGCAGGTTTTGAACGCCATCGCGGAAGTGCACAGCCTCATCGAGAAGCAATCGGGCGTGGGCAATGTGTGGTCGGTGGAGACCTTGCGGCGCTGGCTGGCCAAGACCCAGGAAGACACGCCCGAGAAGCTGAACGAATATGTGTCGATCCTGCCGGATTATTTGACGAAGAGGTTCATCGACGAGAAGGACAATTCCGTCGTCGTCACGGGCCGCATCCCCGATGTCGATGTGAGCGACCTCCTGCCCGTGATCAAGAATCTCGACTCCGAACTCGACACGGTCCGCAAGGCGCATCCCGATTACCGGATCGTGGTGACGGGCCTTTCGGCGATTGCCGCGCGCAACAGCGCCACCATGATCGGCAAGCTCAACGCAGGGCTGACCACCGAGATCGTCTTCATCTGCGTGTTTCTCGGGCTCGCCTTCCGCTCCTTTACCGTGATCCTGGTCAGTGTGCTGCCGATCCTGTTTCCGGTCTTCGCGGCGGGCGCCTTTCTCGCCGCAAGCGGGGAGG